>JAABVY010000212.1:6074-12083 GCA_011777135.1 Candidatus Zixiibacteriota bacterium
CGTGCGTGACGAGGCCCGCCGAATCGGCGGATTTGGAATCTGCGGCCTGAAACAATGCTGTTCCTGCTGGCTGAGAGAATTCGAGCCGATTACGACTCAGCTTGCACGGGAGCAGAACCTGGCCTTAAATCCGCAAAAAATCTCCGGAAATTGCGGACGGCTCCTGTGCTGCCTGCTTTACGAGCAGAATCACTATCAGCAGGCCCTGACCGAATTCCCTCAGCTGGGCTCGGTCTATCGCACCGAAAAGGGCACCGCCACAGTCGAAAAGGTGAATGTATTCACACGTGAAATGATCGTGAAACATCCCGATAATTATGAAGAAAAAGTGAAAGTCGAAGAAAATGTGACCGATAAATATGGCTATCGGACCACGTATCGAAGGGTAGTCAATATTAATGGGGGAGATGAAAGTGAGTCAGCCTGATAGCTATTATGTTACCACTCCGATCTATTATGTCAATGCGGAGCCCCATATTGGAAATGCATATACTACTGTCGCTGCGGATGTCCTGAACCGTTACCATAAGCTCTTCGGAAACCAGTCCTATTTCCTGACCGGCACAGATGAACATGGTTCCAAAGTGGCCGAATCGGCCGAAAAAGCAGGCCTTTCTCCGCAGGAACTGTGCGACCGCAACAGCCAGGTATTTAAAGACAGCTGGAAAAAGATGAATATCGAATATGATAAATTCATCCGCACCACCGATCCCGAGCATGAAGAAATTGTCCGCAAGTTCATCCAGGTACTTCACGACAAAAACTATATTTATCAGGGCGAATACACTGGGCTCTATTGCACCGGCTGCGAAAAATTCATTACCGATAAGGAATTGACTGAAGAGGGCCTCTGCCCCGTACATCTCACCAAACCCCAGCAGGTCAGGGAGAAAAATTACTTCTTCAAACTCTCGGAATTTTTGGAGCCGTTGAAACAGAAAATCGAAAGCGGCGAACTGGAAATTATTCCGGCCTCCCGCCGCAACGAGGTGCTGGGGCTGTTTAAGCAGAATCTTGATGATTTTTCACTCTCCCGTGAGAGAGTTAAATGGGGAGTCAGTCTGCCTTTCGATGAATCCCAGGTCACATATGTCTGGATAGATGCGCTCATCAATTATATTTCGGCGCCCAAGTATCCGGATGGTCCCGATTTCGACCGGCTCTGGAATAAGTCTACCGTGATCCATCTAATGGCCAAAGATATCCTGAAATTTCATTGTATTTACTGGCCGGCCATGCTGATGGCTGCGGGGATCAAGCTGCCGGACAAAATCGTCATTCATGGCTACCTCAATCTCGACAGCCAGAAAATCAGCAAATCGCTGGGTAACATCATCAAGCCGGACGACATGATCGGATGGTTCGGCGTCGATGCCTCCCGCTTCCTGGTCCTGAATATGTGCGCCTTCGGCTCTGACGGCGATATTCGTATCGAGGACTTCTATACAAAGTACAATGCCGACCTTGCCAATAACTACGGCAACCTGGTCTCGCGAACATTGAAGATGATCGACCGCAACCTGGACGGCATCCTTCCTCAGCCATCGGGAGATGAAATGCCGGAGATCATCAAAGACGGTTACGAGACTTTAAGAAAAGTCAGGGACAGGCTGGTCGATGTACAGATAAAGATGGCAACCGACGAGATAATCGCTTACCTCAGCGAATTGAACACGTATTTTGACGAAAACAAGCCCTGGGTGCTGGCTAAGGACGGCAAGACCGAGGAACTCGGAAAAGTCTTATACAATGTCTCTTACGGTATCGCTTTATCGTCCGCCCTGCTGTCACCATATCTGACCAAAAAAACGGCGACTGTCATGGAGAGTCTTTTCGGCAAAAAGACACCGCCCAATGTGGTCTTGCAGGAACTCGGAAATGCACTGGGATTCTCGGATAAAATCGAAATACCCAAGAAAAATCTCTTTCCGCGGCTTTCCATGCCGAAGGAGCTGGAGACTAAGGCTGAAGCAGAGGGTGACAATCTTATCGGGATCGAGGATTTTGCCAAAGTCAAGCTTCAGGTGGCTGTAGTAAGGAAGGCTGAGAAAGTCCCCAAGGCCGATAAGCTTCTGAGACTTCAGCTTGAGGTCGGCCAGGACCAGCGCCAGATTGTGGCCGGAATCGCAGAGTATTATGAGCCGGAATCACTTGTAGGCAAGAAGATCATTGTGGTCACCAACCTCAAACCGGTAAAACTGCGCGGGATAGAATCAAACGGCATGTTATTGGCCGCACAAAAGAAAAACCAGCTCACACTCCTCACCGTGGATAAAGATATACCCTCAGGGGCCAAAATCAGCTGATATGATCGATACCCACTGCCACCTCGACTTTGAAAATTATGATGATGACCGTGAGGAGGTCATCAAGGCGACGATTGAGGGCGGGGTTTACAGGATGATCAATATCGGCATCGATGAAGAGACTTCAATCAAGGGACTGGAATTATCCGAAAAATATGAAAATATCTACGCTTCGATAGGATACCATCCCCATTCCGCCAGCGAATTCAACAGGCAAATTCAGGATAAGCTGGAACGTCTGGCCCAGCATCCCAAGGCCGTAGCAATCGGCGAAATCGGGCTCGATTATTACCGCAATTATTCTCCGCGCGAGGACCAGATCAATGCCTTCCGTCGCCAGATCAGGCTGGCCGCCGATCTGGAGCTGCCGATTGTGGTGCATATCCGCGAGGCCATGGAGGAAAGCCTGAAAATCCTGAAAGAGGAAAAGGCCGGTGAGTTCGGAGGAGTCCTGCACTGCTTCCCTGGAAGTTATGAGGACAGCCAGAGAGCTTTGGAGATGAACCTGATGGTAGCCTTTGGAGGGACCCTTACTTTCAACAATTCCCGAGCCGCAAAGGTAGCCGAAAGAGTGCCTTTGAAACAGATAATCCTGGAAACCGACGCTCCTTTTCTGACACCTGTCCCCTTCCGCGGGAAACGCAATTCCCCACTTTATGTGCATTATGTCTACAAAAAACTGGCCGAAATCAAACAAATTGATTTCGCTGAACTCGAAAAAAAGATTGATAAAACTGCAGTTTCTTTGTTTAATCTAACTTGATGCTTAAGCCAAAGAAATCATTAGGCCAGAATTTCTTGAAAAGCAAAAAGACGGCGCAACGGATTGTCGATCTTCTGGAACCGAAATCCGATGATGTAATTCTGGAGATCGGTCCAGGGACGGGGGTAATGACTGAAATCCTGATCGGATCCGGCGCTAAAGTTTATGCTGTGGATATCGACCAGCGCATGATCAATTTTCTATCCCAGAAATATGCCTATGCCCGCAACCTGGAACCGGTGCACTCGGATATAATGGACTACGATTTTGACCAGATTGAGAGCGAGGGGAGAATTAAGGTAATCGGCAATCTACCCTATCACATGACCTCCCCGATCCTGGAAAAAATCTGCTATTTCCACCACAAGATAGAATTCGCAGTTCTCACGGTCCAGNNCGAGGTGGGAAGTTCTGATTACAGCGCTCTGACAATTTTCATCAATAATTACTGCAGTGCCGAAGTGATGTTCGATCTGGGCCGAAAGCAGTTCCATCCCCCGCCCGAGGTCACCTCCTCTGTTATACGGCTGGACTTCTTCAAGAAGCCGCTGATCGATCCCGGCCATTACCTCTCGATCCGCAACCTGATCAAAAAACTCTTCAGCCAGAGGCGCAAGAAAGTGGTCAACTCCCTGATGAACACCTTGAATATGAGCCGGGACAAGGCTGAGGAAATTCTGGAGGATGCTTCTATAGAGAAGGATAAACGCCCTCAAAATATTTCTCTTGAAGAGTATGTTCGTCTCGCGGACGCGCTTTATAAATATGACGTGGAATTATAAAATATTCTTCGCCTGCCTTTCCATTTTCATCCTGGCGGGTTCACCGCTTTATGCTCAGGGTATGATCCTTGACTTTTCCTATGACAAGTCGACTTATCACTGGGAGGATTCGGTCTGGCTGGATAACAAATTTTCCGATAATATCCGCGTGCAAGCCTACAACAGCTCCACTGCGACTCTGATCAAAAAATCACTCTTTTTAAACAGCCGTGACCGCTGGCAGAAAAATGCCAATACGAATGTGGCCCTGATCTTCAATCCCGAGAACCGCTTCTCCTGGGGAATAACCGCCTTCAACAATTACAACCGGCTGGAGAGCAGGAGGGTGGGAATAAACCGCCTCGGACTCCACCAGGATTTCAGGCTCAGTGATGCAATCAAATTACGCTCCCAGCTTTCATATTCCGAAGCCACCCGTCATTATCAGGAGACAAAAGAACGCGATCAGGGGGTAATGCAGAAGGTCGATCTTACCTATGTTGGAAATCTGTTCGGGCTCGGGAGCCTGGGAGCAGCTTACAATCATGAATTAAATCTCCTGCAAAGAACTCCGGAAAAATCATTTGGCTTAGATTTAGGATTCGCCAACGGAGACACAGGACAGGAGATTCAAATAAATTACAGCGGCAATTATCAACAGAACAAATTCTTTACCGACCTGACTTCATTCGAAAATGTGACCACCCAGAACAAATATGAACATCAGGGAGACCTGCACTTAAATCTGAATCTGATAAAAAAACTGGATCTGGATCTTCTCTCCAATTATTCCTATCGTCGCTTTGAATATACGGAGAATGAGGATGATGTTCTGCCGGGGATCATCGGACGCGATAACCTGACCGCGACTTTCTACTATAAACTGGCCGGATCCTATCCCCTTTTCGGTGTATCTCTCTTCAAGACGGAATATATTTACCGCGATAGCGATGAGGAATTCGGAGATCTGTTTTCAGGTCAGAATATCACCCTGGGCGAGCTGCGCCTATCTTATTATATATCCTGGAGCGAAAAAGACTCCCTTTATGCCTCGGGCACGTTCTCTGTGACCACCTATACCGGAAAAGACCCTAACAACTTATTCTCGGATCGCGACCGGGTATTCAAACTGGGTCAAATGGTCTATCAAAGGGACTTTTCAGATCATTTCCTCCTGCGCTTGAGGGGATCATACCAGTATAACCACTATATCTATATCTCCGAACAGCTTTCGGCCAACAACAATCATAATATTGTCTATCTGGCGCAGCCGGAAGTGATCTGGACTCCATCCGCTGCTCTGCAGATTTCCCATAGCTGGGTCATGCATGCTAATTACATCTATTATGACTATGAGAAATACGAGGAATCTCAGCGCAACACCCTCTACCGCAAAGCCGATTATCTGGTGAAATTGAACTATTCCATTACCAGAAATCTCGATCTCCTATTATCTTATCGCTATCGTTATGAGGATTTCGGACAGCTTGTGTACAGGGACCAATGGGCACAGAGGATCAGCTGGGATCGCAATGGCCATCTGCCTTCGATCGAGATGTTCTGGAGGCCGTTTAATGAACTTCTAATCAATTCCGGGTATTCTTATGAACGTAAGAGATCTTTCGATCATCTCCCGGGCGAAGTCGAGGGTACCAGGATCCTGCAGGAAAAAGAGCTGTTTGAAAGAGAGAAGATATTTATTAATATGAATTACAGGCCCGGCAATAAGTCCAGGATTAATTTCTCATATACCCGCCGGGTACAGGAATCAAAATCGTTCCTGAACGAGGATTCCGATATTATAACACTGAATGTAAGCAGGTATTTCTGATGAAGAGATTTGCTCCAGTTGTAATACTTTTATTCCTTGCCTGCGCCAGTCCTTTTGACAGCAGGGATTCCGAACCGCCGATAACTGACCGGGGAACATTCATCCAGCCGGTTTCTCCCCAGATAGTCCTGTTCAACCTGGAAAATTCGTATAAGGAGCTGATAATAACAAACTTCATGCAGTCCCTGGATTCGAATTTCCTGTTCATCTTTGATTTTGTTACCGGAATTCCCCCCGAGGGAGATTCGGGTTGGACTTATTCCGAGGAGCTTCGCCTGACAGAACTGATTTTCAACAATTTTCAAGCAGATACGGCAGCGGAAATTATCCTCAGCATGTCGCCCCTTG
>JAABVY010000288.1:0-13984 GCA_011777135.1 Candidatus Zixiibacteriota bacterium
GCCGGAGCGAAGGCAGAGAACATAGAACAATCGCGAGATGCTTTTTACGGTCTCTCGAAAGCTATTATTGAAATGCAGGAGACCTTCGGTCATTCATCGGATCAGGATTATTTTCTGACTTTCTGTCCGATGGCGCGTGATAATCAGGGAGCATACTGGCTTCAAACTGTGGATACTGTCTACAATTCTTTCTATGGTGAAATGATGCTGCGTTGCGGAGAGATTAAGGAAAAACTGTCACCGACAATGGAGATGACGAATTAAGATGGCTGATTTGAACACCAGGAATCATTCCATTCTCGACAAGATAATACGTTACTGCCTTGATAACAAGCTGGTCGTATCGGTAATTACTATCATTGTGATTGGCTGGGGTATTATGGTCGCTCCCTTCGACTGGGATCTGGGCAGTATGCCCCGTGATCCCGTACCGGTCGATGCTATCCCGGACATAGGCGAGAATCAGCAGATTGTCTTTACCGAGTGGATGGGGCGTTCACCTCAAGACGTCGAGGACCAGATAACATATCCGTTGACCGTCTCACTTCTTGGTATACCCGGGGTCAAGACAATCCGCAGTTACTCTTATCTCGGATTTTCGACCATCTATGTGATATTCAAAGAGGATGTGGAGTTCTACTGGTCACGATCGCGAGTGCTTGAGAAGCTGAATTCTTTGCCAACTGGAACATTGCCGGAAGGAGTGCAGCCCTCACTGGGGCCTGACGCGACAGCACTGGGACAGGTCTTCTGGTATACCCTGGAAGGGCGTGACAAGGACGGTAATCCGACAGGCGGATGGGATCTGCATGAATTGAGATCAATTCAGGATTACACGGTTCGCTACGCCTTGCAGTCCGCTGACGGGGTATCAGAAGTTGCCTCGATAGGCGGCTATGTACAGGAATATCAGATAGATGTTGATCCCAGCGCTCTTAAAGCCCACAATATCAAGCTTACCGATGTTTTCAACGCGGTCAGGATGTCCAATGTCGATGTGGGCGCCAAGACGATTGAGATTAACCGGGTGGAATATGTTATTCGCGGGCTGGGATTCATAGAAAATCTCGATGATATTCGAAGCTCCGTTATTCTGGAACGGGAAAACGTCCCGATTCGAATTCAGGATGTCGCCACTGTATCACTCGGGCCGGCCATGCGGCGCGGTGCGCTGGATAAAGGCGGCGCCGAGGCTGTGGGCGGTGTGGTGGTTGTTCGCTACGGAGAAAATCCACTGGCTACAATCAATCATGTTAAGGAAAAAATAGCGGAAATCGCTCCCGGGCTTCCCAAAAAAGTGCTGGCTGATGGTACCGAATCGCAGGTTACAATTGTGCCTTTCTACGATCGTACCGGTCTCATATACGAAACATTGGGAACACTGAATACCGCTCTGATCGATGAAATACTTGTGACCATCATAGTAGTGATCGTAATGGTGATGCATATACGGAGTTCGCTCCTGATTTCGGGATTGCTGCCCATCACCGTGCTGATGACATTTATAGGCATGAAACTGTTTGGGGTGGATGCTAATATTGTGGCGCTCTCAGGTATCGCCATTGCTATTGGTACAATAGTCGACATGGGGGTGGTTATCTGCGAGAATATACTCAGGCACCTGGAGAAAGCTCCGCCCGATGCAAATAAACGGGATGTCATATTTGCTGCGTCATCCGAGGTCGGCAGCGCGGTGCTGACTGCGATCTTGACCACGGTAATTTCGTTTCTGCCCGTGTTTACAATGGAGGCCGCCGAGGGCAAGCTGTTCAAGCCGCTGGCGTATACCAAGACATTTGCCCTGATTGCTTCGGTGATAGTAGCTCTCACAATAATACCGCCCTTTGCGGATTTACTGTTTACCCGCAAACTCAAATTATCAAGACTTAAGAATATGCTGCCATTGGGATTATTCCTGGCCGGCGCTTTTATTGCGGTTTTCTGGTCATTATGGCTGGCCGGAATCGCCCTGGTTTTGATTGCGGCATATCTTCAATTCAGGAAATATATCCCGCAGGATATTCAGGCATGGATCCCGAAATATATCAATTACCTGATAGTCCTGATAGTAGGGGCATTTCTTGCGCATCACTGGATGCCCCTGGGCATAGGAAACGGATTTCTGGTGAACTATATATTTGTTATTATTCTAATTGGTGGAATTCTACTGTTCTTTATCGGTTTGATGAGAGTTTATGAGCCGGTGCTAAGATGGTGCCTCGAACATAAACTGCTCTTTCTGGCGCTTCCAACTCTCCTTGTCTTCCTGGGAATCTCAATCTGGCTCGGATTTGATAAAATCTTTGGTTTCATGCCCGATTTCGTGAGATCCACAAAGGCCTATACATCAATCAACCATACATTTCCAGGACTTGGCAAGGAATTTATGCCTGACCTGGATGAGGGATCATTCCTGTATATGCCCACAACAATGCCTCACGCCTCCATCGGCGAGGTATTGGAGGTGCTCCAGTTGCAGGACAAGGCGTTCAATGCCATTCCCGAGGTCGAGAATGTGGTCGGAAAGATTGGACGGGTCGATTCCCCTCTGGATCCCGCACCGATATCCATGATCGAAACAATTATAAATTATAAGTCTGAATATAAAACCAATAAAGACGGCAAGGTATTGAAGTTTAGATATGATAATGAGAAGGATGAATTCGTGCGGGATGAAAAGGGCGAGCTAATACCCGATGATGACGGAAGGCCGTATCGTCAATGGCGCGATCATATTAAGAGTCCCGATGATATCTGGGATGAAATTATCAAGGCCGGAAAATTGCCGGGTACAACCTCGGCGCCGAAACTTCAGCCTATTGCCACGCGAATAGTTATGCTGCAGTCGGGCATGCGTGCTCCGATGGGAGTGAAAGTCAAGGGTCCCGATTTAGAGACCATTGAGCAGGTTGGTTACGAAATTGAGAAATATTTGAAAGAGGTTCCCCAGGTGGAACCGGCATCGGTAATTGCGGACCGAATCGTTGGCAAGCCTTATCTTGAAATTGATATCGACCGCGAAAAAATTGCCCGTTATGGTATTCATATCAGGAAGATACAGGATATCATAGAGGTCGCAGTTGGCGGAAAGCGCTTGACTACTACTGTAGAGGGCCGCGAGCGTTATCCGGTGCGAGTGCGTTACCCCCGGGAGCTTAGAAATACATTGGAGACTCTGGGCGATATTCTTGTCCCGGCAGCTGACGGCACCCAGATACCATTAGAAGAATTGGCCGAGATAGAATTTCGCAGAGGACCGATGGTTATAAAAGCTGAAGATACCTTTCTTGTCGGATATGTGATTTTCGATAAGAAGCCGAATTATGCCGAGGTTGAGGTCGTCCAGCAGGCCGACAATTATTNNGAGAAGAAGCTCATAATTGTATTGCCATTATCATTACTGATAATCTTCCTGATACTCTATTTCCAGTTCAAAAATGTACCGAACACGCTTTTGGTTTTCTCAGGTATATTTGTCGCCTGGGCGGGCGGTTTTATGATGCTCTGGTTCTACGGTCAGGATTGGTTCCTCAACTTCTCGCTTTTCGGTGTTGATTTTCGCGAGCTCTTCCAGGTACGTGAGTACAATCTTTCTGTTGCTGTCTGGGTTGGATTTCTGGCCCTGTTTGGAATCGCCACCGACAACGGAGTGATAGTGGCGACCTACCTGCGTCAGGTATTCGATAAAAGAAAGCCTGTGACAGTAAGTGAAATCCGGGAAGCGACTGTAGAAGCGGCCCAACGGAGAATCCGTCCGGCATTGATGACTGCAGGCACTACCATACTTGCCCTGATACCTGTGCTGACTTCAACCGGGAAAGGCTCGGATATTATGGTTCCCATGGCGATACCGTCATTCGGCGGAATGACGGTGGTTCTGATCACAGTATTTGTGGTGCCGGTATTATACAGTGCGATTGCCGAAAGAAAGGCGAGAAAATTGCTGAAATCCGGGACTTCCTCATAATTATTTAGATGGAACGAGGGAGTGATTTCTTATGTTTTACCTAACGAGTAAAAAACACTTCACATCAGAGCTTGCAGCACAAAGCTTTGAACAATATCAAAAAAGGAGGATGCGATGAGACGGCAATTTACTTTCGGCATATTTTTGGGGGTGGTGCTTTTGATGCTGTTCGCGCTTGGAACCGCCCAGAAAGGCATGCACGGCGATGACAAAGGACAGCATATGATGATGTCCGATGATTCCATGATGATGAGCCAGCAGAATATGATGAAAAACATGGCTCATCAGTCTGAAACCATGATGAATAATTTTGAAAAAATGCAGCAGCATTTCAATACCATGATGGGCATGGAAGACTGCACTGCACTAAGAGACGAAATGGGCCAGCATCAGAAGATGATGCAGAATATGCATCAGATGATGGCTGATCATAATCAAATGGGTCAAAAGATGATGCAGATGATGGGCGGGCAGATGTCCGAGCAGTCGAAGATGCAGATGGAATCGGGCGAAAAGACAAAGGATGATTCTAAATAAATTGAACCATGACGGAAAGCCGGGCAGGCCGATATTTGACTTTCGAGCTGCCCTTTCATAATCAAAGGCGGTGCGGCATGTTTGGCTATGATCATATGGCATACGGAGGTCTCTGGATGATTATATTTTGGATTTTGGTGGTAATCGGCATAGTGTTCCTGATAAAATACACCGTTGACAGGACTTCATCCAGATCGGAAGAACCGTCAGCGATGGATGTTTTGAAGAGACGCTATGCTTCCGGCGAGATCTCCAAAGAAGAATATGAAGAGAAGAAAAAAGAGTTAATAAGCTGAAGTTCATTTACATACATTCTAAATAGAGAATAAGCACAGGAGAGACTTATGAAAAATGCAGCGCTTATTATTGGAGGTCTGGCAGTCATAATCTTGTTGGTAGCCTCCTGCAGCGATGATTCACCGGGGGAAAGTTCTAATTTGAATCCGGAACTTTTGAGAATAACACCGGCCGAGGGAGCCTCCTCAGTACCCACCGAAACATCGATTCATATGGCATTCAATATGCCCATGGATACCCAGTCGGTCAGAATGTACTCATATTTTTCCGGCGGAGAACCGATGCATGAGTGGATGGATTCGCTCGATCATTACGGTGGTATGGGTCATATGAATATGAACCGCATGGACCATATGATTGTCTGGATAGATTCAATTGAATGGGGCGGCAAATTTCACTGGAATAAAAACCTCGACAGTTGTGAATTCATGCCAGATTCCGCACTGCATTATGGAACCGATTATATGATAATGTTTAATGAAAATGGCATCATGGGACATAATCGTATGGGCATGCACATGGGTCATGATGACGCAGGCTATCACTATTACCATTTTCATACCGAAGACAGGCCAGCTGCAGGTTCGGGTTTTTGACATCATTGGCTGGTGAATTGTTTAAATAACACGGTTTTCCTTTAATATAATTTGCAGTTGTCTTTTGCGCGGAAAACCTTAAATTTATTAAAGATCATCAAATCAGCACCAGGAGTTAATAAAATGAAAGTGATGGTGCCTTTCATTGCGGCTCTGATTCTTATCAGCAGCACTGGCAACATCTTTGCCAGAGAGAATCCGGATCCACCGGTAGATAAAATTGAAGGAGTTGAAACTCGGGCCGGAAGAACCGGGACAGCCGCTGGCTCAGGAGAGCCTTTTAAAGTGGAATCACAGAATCCCGGGAACGGCGAATATACCAAAGTAAATCCTGAAGAAATGGCCGAGATGCTGGCGGAGAAAGCAGGGAAGGAAAACCGGGACTTCCAGATCCTCCTGCCGCAAAATTATCCCAATCCCTTCAACTCAAGTACCGTGATTAAATACAGTCTCCCGGCAGAGGCCTATGTCTATATTGCGGTCTATAACATTTTCGGCCAGAAGGTCAGGATAATCAAGGATGAGATTGATTATCCGGGGGATTACGAGGTTACCTGGAACGGTCGTAACGAGGATGGCGCTCCTCTCTCAAGCGGAGTCTACTTCTATATCTTTGCCGCGGACAATTACTACACTGTCGGAAAAATGATTCATCTGAAGTAACAGTAGTCCAGTGCTGAATTTCTATTCTTCTCTGATGCCGTACTTCTTCATACGATATATCAATATATGCCTGGGTATCTGCAGCCGTTTGGCGGCCCGGGTCTGATTCCATCCAGTCTTTCTTAAAGCGTCGATAATTGCATTTTTTTCAGTTTCCTGCAGTGAGTCGTTACCGGCTTTCTCTTCGCCCGTTTTATAACCGTTGTCCGATCTTGTTTCAGGCGGAAGATCGGATGGTTTAATCTTACTGTTCTCTGCCAGAACTGCTATTCTCTTCAGCAGGTTTTTTAACTCGCGCACATTGCCGGGCCAGTCATATTCACTCAATTCCTTGAGAGCTTCAGGGTCTATGGATAGCTTTTTACTTTCAGAATACTCACTGAGAAAATGTTTCACCAGGAGCGGTATGTCTTCCCGTCGCCCGCGCAGCGGTGGTATGTTGATCGGAATGACGTTAAGACGATAATACAGGTCCTCTCTAAAATCACCCGCTTTCAGTTTTTTATGCAGGTCCTGGTTGGTTGCAGCAAGTACTCTGATATCGACGGGTATAGGATCATTTGATCCCACAGGTTCCACAACCCTATTCTCCAGTACCCGCAAGAGCTTGGCCTGCAGCTCCATGCCCAAATCCCCTATCTCATCCAGAAAGATCGTGCCTCCATCGGCTAATTGAAACTTGCCGGTCTTGTTTTTCACCGCTCCTGTAAACGCTCCCGCGACATGCCCGAATAATTCGCTTTCCAGAAGGTCTTTGGGAATAGCGGCGCAGTTAACCGTTATCATAGGATTATCGGAGCGTTCGCTTTCCCGGTGAATGGCCCTGGCGATCAACTCCTTGCCGGTGCCGGATTCACCCGTTATCAGCACGGTTGTGTCGGTATTGGCCACCTTTCTGACGCTGTTGAAAATTTCCTGCATCGGCTTCGAGGCTGCAATTATATTGGAAAATGAATCCCTGTTTTTGAGCTCCTTCTTGAGCCTGAGGTTTTCGTCCAGAAGCCTGTGGTAATCCAGGGCCTTTTCGACCGTATGCATGAAATCATCCAGATCAAATGGCTTGGTAATATAGTCGTAGGCTCCCAGCTTCATTGCCTCAACCGCCATCTCAATCGTCCCGAAAGCGGTAATGAAAATCACCGGCAGGTCCGGCTTTATCTCCTGTGCGATCGTCAATAGATCCAAACCGTCCATACCCGGCATCTTGATATCAGAAATCAGAAGCACAAAGTCAGATTTCTTGAGATATTCAACAGCCTCTTCAGCGGTTTCCAGGGCAGTCGGTTTATAACCCTTCTTTTTTAGATTAAATTCAATGATCCTTCTAAGAGAAGCATCATCATCGACAACCAGTATTTTCTCGTCACTCATATTGATTCTCCGTCCCTTCAATCGGCAGTGATATCCTGAATGTCGTGCCCTGGCCTTCAGTGCTTTTAGCTTCTATAGTCCCATTGTGTTCTTCGACTATGGCCTTAGTTGTTGCCAGACCCAGACCTGAACCGCGGCTTTTTGTGGTATAGAAGGGATCGAATATTTTATCCAGATCAGGTTCCGGGATACCGATACCATCATCACTTATAGTTATCACAGCAAAACCATTATCACTAGTGCACTTAATTTCGATTTTACCTCCCTGCGGCATGGCCTGGAAGGAATTCAGTAATATATTAAGAAATACCTGGCGCAGTTTGTCCGGGTCCGCTTTGATCGCGGGCGCTTCATCAAAATCCGTCTTTATTTCAATATTGCTGTCACGCGCCTGATATTTGAGTTGCTTATGGGCTGAGTTCAGGATTTCCCGAAGATCGATATCGGAAAATCTGGCGGGGGACGGCCGGGCATAAGACAAGAAGTCCTTCACGACATAGTCGAGCCTGTCAGCTTCCTTTTCTATCATTTCGGCGAATTCATGCTTCTCTGCGTCGGAAAGCGAATCATCTTTCAATATCTGCGAGGCGCCTTTGATAGATCCTAATGGATTCTTTATCTCATGCGCAATAGAAGCGGTCATCTGGCCCATCATGGAAAGCCTCTGGGCCTGCTGAAGTTTTCGTTCAGCCTCTTCCTTTTTGCGTACGAATGACCTGTCTCTATCGACCAGAATTCCGGCCATACCGCCGATCGCCAGATAAAATGCGATCTCGGTGTATTCATTAATCAGATCCTCGGCTATGATCACCGGTTTGAGCTGAACGTATAATACCGCAAAAATTGAAATGACTACAGCGGTAGCTATACCTCCGCGGAGTCCAAACCAGACAGCCCCCAGAACAATCGGTATGTAGCAAAGACGCGCATGGATTACATGTATAAGATGTGAATGTCCCAATACTCCTTCAAACAACAGGCCATAATAATGCAGTGTAAGTGTGGCTGCAGTAATCACAATTAAGAGTATCAGATATGTTTTATTAGATTTAAACATGGATTAATCTTTATTTAAAAGCTCAACATTATTGTAGAATATTCAACAATATTAGCTTGAAAAAGTTCTACACTTTTTCTTCAATATTTTTCAAAGTATTGTTGTGAAATAAGTTATGAATAATTTGTTTGAGCCCAAAACGCCGATATTATTTGCCCATGTATATATCCAGGAGCGCATCCCATTCCGGCTGTGTAATTTCACGCAATAGAATAATGTTTATATCCTCTCGCAGAGGATTCCCATCGGTAAGAGCAATCCCGTAATCCTGGCGCAGGAAAGTCGAGGGCAATGTTTTCAGTTTGCCCCTAAAGTTGGTGTTTATCAGATATTTCAGAATAGGAGCATCATAAACAAATGCATCTATCTCGCCCTCAGCCACCGCCTCTAGGCCTTCCTTTGGGCTTTCAAAGGTATTGAAGTTGATGTTATTGTTCTGGAGATATTTCTCGCTGGTTGAACTGGCAATTGTCCCGACTTCAACCCGAGGCAAATCCTCCGGTCCGCTGATTTTGGCCTCAAGTTGAGAAACTGTGAGGGCTGAGGCAATAGCTGCGGTGAGACTGGATATAATTATTATGGCGGCGAACATCCAGATCAAGGCCACAACCCGTCCTCCGACTGTTTTGGGGGCCTTGTCACCATAGCCGACGGTTGTCATGGTAACCGCTGACCACCAGAATCCGGAACCGATACCCTTTCCAATTCCTCCACCGAATTGCTCGGCATTTCTTTTTCTTTCAAAGGCCCAGACCAGGAATCCTGTGACGAGCAGAATGAAGATTAATATTCCAACCACTCGCAGGAATTGAGAGGAGAGTAGTCCTTCGGCCACATTGATGAAGCTCGCCCCCGGCGCCGCAGATGATGCTATTGTGAGACCGCCGCTGTAGAACGGATGGGAGAAATCGAATTTTTGCTCGCGCTCTGAATTAATAGTGAGGGCGGAGACCACCAGGTCGAGGGAACCATCCTCGAACCCATTCAGTAAACCCTCAAGATCTCGCTCCTCGAACTCATATTCAAGCTCAAGATCAGAAGCGATAGTCCGCCAGAGTTCGATACTGATACCATACCACGATCCGTCCTCAGCTTTCATAGCGAAAGGCGCAGTTGGTTTGGTGCCGATGATTAGTTTTTCGCCCTCAGCTTCCTGGCATAAAGCTGCAGCTGAATGAATTAATGAGATCGATATGGCCAGGAGTATGATTGTCAACAGATCAGACGGATTTGGTTTATTACCTGGATTAGTCATTAAAGCCTCCCCGATTTATTGATATTTGGCTTGCAGCTTACGGTACTTAAAACAACTTAATCGCACAAGATTTTTCTCAATGCAGCAATCCAACAAAACAAAAGCCCGGCACAGAAAGCCGGGCCTGAGTAGTTACCTGATTATTATGCTATATTTAGAATCAATCCCATTCATCCATTCCGCCGGGAGGCATGCCTGCGCCGGGCATCTCCTTTTTCTTTTCAGGCTTGTCTGTTACCAGCGCTTCCGTTGTCAGCAAAAGTCCTGCGATGGAGGCCGCATTCTCGAGGGCGGTGCGGGCAACCTTGGTCGGATCTATCACACCGGCCTTGATCAAATCCTCGTAGGTGTCGGTCAAGGCATTATAGCCGAACGCACCGTCTTGCTCGGCGACGTTATTGAGGACGATCGACCCGTCAATCCCTGAGTTGAAAGCAATCTGTCTGATCGGTTCCTCCAGAGCTTTGCGGACAATCAATGATCCCACTTTCTCTTCGTCATCCAGACTTGCCTTCTCCAGGGCTTTGAGAGCGCGGAGGTAGGCTACGCCTCCACCGGGCACTATGCCTTCCTCGACAGCGGCTCGGGTGGCATGGAGGGCGTCCTCGACGCGGGCTTTCTTCTCTTTCATCTCGGTCTCGGTGGCAGCGCCGACATTGATAACCGCAACACCGCCGGCCAGTTTGGCCAGGCGTTCCTGCAATTTCTCGCGATCATAATCGGATGTTGTATCTTCAATCTGCTTTTTGATCTGGGAAATTCGGCCTTTAATTTCCTCGGTGCTACCGCCGCCTTCAACTATGGTTGTATTGTCTTTATCGATATTTACTTTCTTGGCGGTGCCGAGATCGGAAACCACTGTATTCTCGAGCTTAAAGCCGACTTCCTCGGAGATGACCTTGCCTCCGGTCAGGGTGGCAATATCCTGCAGCATGGCTTTTCTGCGATCTCCAAAACCGGGAGCTTTGACCGCGGCAGCCTTGATCGTACCGCGCAGCTTGTTGACCACCAGAGTTGCCAGCGCCTCGCCCTCGATATCCTCGGCGATTATCAACATCGGCCGACCCATCTGGGCAACTTTCTCAAGGATTGGAAGCAGATCTTTCATGCTGGAAATCTTTTTGTCATGGATCAGGATCATTGGTTCTTCCAGCACAGCTTCCATATTATCCGGATTGGTGATGAAGTATGGCGAGAGATATCCGCGGTCGAATTGCATTCCCTCAACTACTGTCAGCTCTGTTTCAGTACTCTTAGCCTCCTCAACCGTTATTACTCCGTCCTTGCCGACCTTCTCCATTGCCTCGGCAATCAGGTCGCCGATCAGTTTGTCGTTGTTGGCTGAAATTGTTCCCACCTGGGAGATTTCGTTTTTTCCGGGTACCGGGCGGGAAAGTTCTTTCAACTCCTTCACAATGGCTTCGACTGCTCTGTCAATCCCGCGTTTGACACTCATTGGATTTGCGCCGGCGGTGACATTTTTCAAGCCCTCGCGGTAAATCGCCTGCGCTATTATGGTCGCTGTGGTTGTACCATCACCGGCGATGTCAGAGGTCTTGGAGGCAACTTCCTTAACCATCTGGGCGCCCATATTCTCGAAGTGATCTTCCAGCTCGATCTCTTTTGCGACAGTTACACCGTCTTTGGTTATGGTAGGGGAGCCGAATTTCTTGTCAATCACCACATTGCGGCCGCGAGGTCCCAGGGTAACCTTGACAGCATCTGCTAATTTATCGATTCCCTTTTTTAACCTGTCGCGGGCAGAAGTATTATAAGCTATCATCTTGGGCATACATGCAACTCCTTTTAAATTATTTGATAATAGCCAGAATATCCGACTCTCGCATGATCAGATATTTATTTGCATCAATATCCACTTCCGAGCCGGAATACTTTCCATATAAGATTTTGTCCCCGACCGAGACTTCCAACTTGATCTTCTTGCCGGCCTCGGTCGTGCGGCCGGGACCTACCGCGATAATTTTGCCATGCTGTGGCTTTTCTTTGGCGGTATCAGGAATTATGATTCCGCCTCTTTTTACCTCCTCGGCTTCCATGGGCTCTACTAAGACCCTGTCTGCCAAAGGCTTGATGTTCATATACGACTCCTTTTTATATGTTGTATGATATCTGTTCAAACGCTGCTCTTAGCACTCTTGAGAGGAGAGTGCTAAAATATATTAGTGCAAATTTAACGTTTTGGCAAGCAAAAAAGTTTCAAAAATTGGATGTCGAACCGGTAATTTTTCCAACCCTATTATAAAAACCTGATGCCTCAAATTTAACAATATGTATATTGCCAATTGACCATTTTTAAGCAAAAGGACTACTTCGATATGGGACGCAAAGATTTCGGTTTCGATCTCCCCGAGGGGCGCACTCTTGGATCCAATTATCATATAGTGGAATTCCTGGGAGGAGGCTGGGAGGGAGAGGTTTACAAAGTTCGCGAACGTCATACGGGTATAATCCGCGCGGCTAAAATATTCTACCCTTACCATATAAGCCGCAAACCGCTGTTGAAGTATGCAAGAAAGCTGTACAAATTGAGAACCTGTCCAATCCTGATTCAATACCATCACAGGGGAGAAGCCAAAATCAGCGGCCAGAGGGTCGAATTTCTTGTCTCGGATCTGGCCGAGGGAGAGCTTCTATCCACCTTCATAAGACGGCAGAGAGGCAGAAAGCTGACCCAGTTTCAGGGCATGCATCTCCTGTATGCGCTCGCCCGGGGTATCGAACAGATTCATTTTTTGGGTCAATATCATGGCGATATTCACTCGGACAATATCATGGTCAAACGCAAAGGTCTGGGCTTCAATGTGCGCCTGATCGACCTGTTTGATCTGGGGCGTTCTACCCGCGAGCGGATTCAGCAGGATGTTTTTGACCTCTTGACGGTATTCTATGAGATGATCGGCGGCGCCGAGGGATATAAGCGGGCCGATGATAATGTCCGGAGGCTCATTTTGGGACGTAAGCATAGTCTCATCAGGCAGCACTTCAATACCGCCGGGGATATCCGCCTGGCTCTTGAAAACCTCGAGTGGTAAGCCGCTAAAACCGCTTTTTTTGATTACGTACCTCACTTACGCAATCTATATACAACTTATTAGTATTGTGTAAAGCGCTGATTCTTGCGTAATTAAGCAGTGTCAACTGACAAAAGAACTAAAAGGGATCGGCTTTTAAATCGAATAGTCTTGCTAGGTGTGATTGAAGAATGAGATAGGAGGCCGTTTTGGAGGTACCGCTCGAATTAACTTTCAGGGATATAGAAAAAACAGACGAGCTCGTGGAGCTTGTGAATGATAAAGTGGCATCACTGGAAAAAGTATGCGACTATATAATCAGCTGCCGCATAGCAATTGAGAAGCCTCAGGAACATCAAAGAATGGGTAATCCCTATAGAGTTCGGATCAATGTGCGCGTGCCCCCGGGTCATGAAATAGTGGTCAAGCGTGAGCCTGGTGACGGCGATATGCATGAGCCGCTGGATGCTGTCATTCGCGATGTTTTTGCCGCTGCCCAGAGACAGCTCAAAGAGCTTGTGGAAAAGCAGCGCAATGAAGTGAAAACACATCCAGAACACGAAGTGGCGGCGGTGATTGACCGCATCTTCGAGCGAGAAGGATATGGTTTTCTGAAGACAATTGAAGGCCGGGAAGTTTATTTTAATGAAAACAGCCTTATTAACGACCGGTTTGAGGATCTCGAGCCGGGTATGGGTGTGAGGTTTGTCGGCACCCACAGTGATGCAGGATTTCAAGCCAGCACTGTTCAGGTCATCGATAAACCGTCCGGTAAAATTGAATAATCGTTAGTAATAATCAATCATAATACGAAAGGTGTGATGAGCATGAAATACGATCAATTTATAAAAGAAGTACAGAGCAGGGCCAGGCTCAGCTCACTGGAAGAAGCAGTGAGGGCGACACGGGCAACATTGAGCACGTTGTCGGAGAGAATAAGGGAAGGAGAGGCAAATAATCTCGTCGCCCAACTGCCTGATGAAGTGGCGCATCTGATGGGTGACAGCAATTATGGCCAGAGGTTTGGTCTGGATGAGTTTTTCAATAAAGTCTCGGAGAAGGAGGGTTCTAGAGTACAGGATGCCGTTTATCATGCCAGAGTGGTAATGGAAGTTCTGGGAGATGCGGTAACAGGCGGCGAACTTGACGATGTCAAGGCACAGCTTCCGGATGAATACAATAAACTCTTCGAGGCCGGAAGCACGGGTG
>JAABVY010000288.1:13999-14875 GCA_011777135.1 Candidatus Zixiibacteriota bacterium
TGAGGCTGGGGGAGTCGCTAAAAGACTCAATAGAGACCGATCACACTGTCGTGCTGGGTCTTCCTCGGGGCGGTGTTCCGGTTGCCCACGAGGTCGCGAGCATACTCAATGCTCCGCTTGATGTCTTTCTTGTCCGGAAACTAGGCGTGCCGGGACAGGGAGAGCTGGCCATGGGATCGATCGCTCAAGGTGATGTGAGATTTATAAATGATGATATTGTCCGTACCCTCGATATTCCTTCCAGGGTAATAGACAAGGTCGCCGAGGTTGAAAAAGTCGAATTGCAGCGGCGCCTGCGCAAATATCGCGGGAGCCGGGAAACTCCCGATATATCCGGCAAGACCGTATTGCTGGTTGACGACGGTCTGGCTACCGGAGCTTCGATGCTTGCCGCCATCAGAGCCGTAAAAAAGCTCGGCCCTAAAAAAGTTATAGCTGCAGTTCCGGTAGCGGCAGAGCCGACTTGCCGTCGGCTTGAAGGTGAAGCAGAACAGGTGGTCTGTATGCATACTCCGGGACAGTTCAGCAGCGTGGGTCAATGGTATGAGGATTTTCCGCAAGTCAGTGATGAGGAGGTGACTGAATTAATGCAGGAAAAGGGGTCAGCATGAGTCCTGAAGCGGTTCGTAAATTCGAAATTCCCAGGGAGGAGTGGCCGGAATTTGTACTGGGATTCGGCGCCAGCCACAAAAACTGGTTGCTGGAAATAATTCATTTCGACTCAAATGATCTGAAGACAATTTTGGCCAGCAACGCTCCCATGAAGGATTTTATCCTGGAGGATGAAGGAGACCTGAATCTATTGATCAGTGCTTCAGAAAATTCTGAGAAGACCATTACCCATAAAATTCAAAAACCAGAGTATATAATTATGGG
>JAABVY010000288.1:14891-17597 GCA_011777135.1 Candidatus Zixiibacteriota bacterium
TGGAGATCATAAATGATGATATGGAAACTACGCTGCTGCGTTTCCGTTCTGCAATGCCGCCCACTATGGTCAACGGCAAAGTGTCTTGATTATACTAACTTAAAAGAGAATCAACAATGAGTCAAAATAAGAAGATTAAGGTGGGCACGTCGGGCTGGAATTATAATCACTGGAGAAAGACCTTCTATCCCGAGGAGCTTGCAAAAAATGAATGGTTTGAGTATTATTGTGAAAAGTTTCACTCAGTCGAAATCAATAATTCATTCTATCAACTTCCAAACAATGAAGCATTACAGCATTGGAAAGAAATTGCTCCTGATGATTTTACTTTTGCGGTTAAGGCCAGCCGCTATATAACTCACATGAAGAAACTCAATGATGCCAAAGAGCCGCTTGATAATTTCCTCGGCAGGTTGAAGACCCTGGGCAAGAAACTTGGGCCGATCTTGTTTCAACTTCCTCCTCACTGGAATGTAAATCTCGAGAGGCTGGAATCATTCCTGGAATTGCTTCCTGATAAGCACAAATTCGTGTTTGAATTTCGCGATGAAAGCTGGTGGAACAATGACGTTTATGAATGTCTCCGAAAGTACAACGCCGCTTTCTGTATTTTTGAGCTGGAAAAGAAAATATCTCCCCGAGAGATAACTGCGGATTTTGCATACATACGCTTACATGGACCGGGAGCCAAGTATGAAGGTAAATACGACAAACAGACGCTGGCTGGATGGCGCGGCGCATTTGAAGCGTGGAATAGCGATGGCAAAGAAATATACATGTATTTCGATAACGATCAGGATGGTTATGCCGCCCAGAATGCCATGGAATTGCAAGAGATGGTAAACTCCTAAAGGGTTGATCGGAGACTATAGTATTGATATATTATATTAATTTTGCAGAACCAAATCGCTGCTCATCTGCAGAATATAAAAAGGAGAGGTGATAAAATGGAAACTGTGACACTCCCCAATCTGAATCTGGCAAATTCGAGAGTTGGTCTTGGCACATGGGCCATCGGGGGCTGGATGTGGGGCGGCACCGATGAAAAAAAATCCATCGATACAATTATAAGCGCCCTTGAGAGAGGAATAAACCTGATCGACACCGCCCCGGCATATGGCTTTGGAAAATCAGAGGAAATCGTCGGGAAAGCCATGGCACAATATCGACAGCGGGAGAGGATTGTGCTCTCGACAAAAGCCGGGCTGGAGTGGAAAGGGGATGAGGTTTTCAGAAATGCCTCCAAAGAAAGGCTGCTAAAAGAGATCGATGATTCGCTGAAACGCCTGAAAACAGATTATATTGATGTTTATCATGTCCACTGGCCCGATCCGGTGGTTCCAATCGAGGAGACTGCTGAAACTATGTACAAAATCCTTGAGGCCGGAAAGATTAAGGCGATTGGAGTAAGCAATTATTCAATAGAGGAGATGGAGACATTTATGAAAGAGGCACCTTTGCATGTCTCTCAGCCACCCTATAATCTATTCGAACGCGAAATCACCGAAACTCAGATGCCTTTCTGCAAGGATAACGATATTGCTATGCTGGCCTATGGCTCCTTATGCCGTGGACTTCTTTCAGGTAAAATGAGCGAGGGCTGTGAATTTGAAGGTGATGATTTGCGCAAGATGGATCCAAAATTTCAGACGCCTAAGTTCAAGGAATATCTTAAGGCTGTCGATGACCTCGATCAATTTGCTCAAAACGCGCATAATAAAAGAGTAATTCATCTGGCGGTCAGGTGGATGCTGGACAGCGGAGTTGAAGTGGCGCTCTGGGGGGCGCGTCGTCCCAATCAGCTCGAAGCAGTGGATGAGCTCTGGAACTGGTCATTATCCCAGGAAGATATGGCGGAAATCGAGCAAATTCTGGATAACAATATTGAAGAACCGGTCGGGCCTGAATTTATGGCTCCGCCCAGCCGTGAATAATCGGCCCTTGACAAAACCATTAATCCCCGAAATTTCAAAAACAAACTGGTTTTGTTATACGAATATATTAATATAAACTTGAAGGGGTGCTGAAATCGGGCAATAAGCCGGAGGCTTGTGATGTTCAAACATATCGATTCTATCTTTCTAGCATCGTTAATATTTTCATTCCTTTTAATTTCTCCCTGCTTGTATGGGCAATCTGAAGAAGAAAGGCCGGAGGTCGGTGAGGTAATTAATCATATCGATCAGCTTTATCGCAGCGAATCGAGCTACTCTGAGGTTGAGATGAAAATCATTACCGAGCACTGGGAACGCACACTCAAGATGAAGGTCTGGACAAAGAATATGGATCATACATTTATCAGGATCACAGCCCCGGAAAAAGAAGAAGGTGTGGGTACTCTCAGNNTCCCAAAACCAATAAAGTGATAAAGATTCCGCCTTCCATGATGATGAATTCCTGGATGGGTTCGGATTTTACCAATGATGATCTGGTCAAGGAGTTTTCGCTTTTTGATGATTATGATTACGAATATACTACTACGGATAATCCGGTCGACAGCCTTTATTATATTAAATGTATTCCCCATGAAGATGTACCGGTGGTGTGGGGCAGTATTGTTGTCGCTGCCACCAAAGATGAATATATACCGGTATGGGAAAAATATTACGATGAAGACGGCAATCTGGCGCGCACATTGTATTTCAGCGATGTCACCGCTTTTGATAGGCGCAGGATTCCCGCGGTGATGGAGATGGTTCCGGAGGA
>JAABVY010000288.1:17635-21093 GCA_011777135.1 Candidatus Zixiibacteriota bacterium
ACCTGGAGGAGGGCATTTTCACACTGCGTAATCTTCGCTCAGAATGAAGGAGCAGCCGTCATCCATGATGTTCAAAATCGCCCTGCGCAATATCTTCAGGCGCAAACGCCGCAGCATCATAACGATGCTGACCATGTTTGTGGGATTTGTGCTGGCGGCGATTTCGATCGGATGGTCGGACGGCACCTACAATAATATAATCGATTCATTTACCCGCAACCGTCTTGGACATATCCAGATTCATGGTCAGGATTATCTCGATAAACCCTCACTTTATAATAATATTGAGAACTATGATTCACTCCAGAATATTATTGCCGGTATTGACGGTGTCGAGTTCACGACTCCCCGCTTGTCTGCATCGGGCCTGGCCTCGCTGAATGATAAGAGCGCTGGAGTAAGAATTATTGGAGTTGATCCGGAAATCGAAAGCAAAGCGACACATCTTGATCGAAAAGTGACGGAAGGCAAATATTTTTCATCACAACCTTCAAATCAGACTTTACTGGGAGAATGGCTGGCGAAAATTCTAAAGGCCTCGATTGGCGATACGATCGTAATTATATCGCAGGCAGCCGATGGTTCAATTGCCAATGACCTTTACAGGGTAGCTGGAATAATTGAAAGCGGTGATAAGATGGCGGATAGAACATCATTTTATCTCCATCTCGAGGATGCACAGGAGCTCTTAGTTCTACAAAACAGGATTCATGAAATTGCTGTCATATGTGATAATCTCGACGATGTTCCTGGAATTGCGACCAATATCCGAGCAGCGATTAATGATTCCGAATTGGATGTCGCCACCTGGAAGGAATTTGCTAAATCTTTTTATCGCGCAATGCGGGCAGATAAAGAAGGCATGTGGATTATGCTGGTCGTAATTTTAATTATGGTTGCGGTCGGAGTATTGAATACAGTGCTCATGAGCGTACTGGAACGCACACATGAATATGGCGTCCTGCGTGCTCTTGGCACCGCCCCGGGGCAGGTATTTCGGTTGGTTATTATCGAGGTGTTGATTATAGCAGTGGCAGGAATAATTGTCGGATGCGGATTGAGCTATCTCATTAATGACGCCCTTTCAGCTCACGGGGTACCTCTTCCTGAAGCGTTTACATATGGGGGTGTTGAATTCAAGCGCATGTACACCGAGGTAAACTTACGCAGTTTCTACATTCCCGCTCTCAGCGTGGTCCTATCCGCATTCCTGGTTTCAATTTTTCCGGCTGTCAAGGCTGCACGTATTCCACCCGCACAGGCAATGAGGACTGTATGAGGAGTATACGAATATGATAATGTTCATAAAATTAGCCTGGCGCAACATCTTTCGCAACATACGGCGTACAGCTATTGCCTCCACAGTTGTGGCTATTGGACTTGCTTCTCTGATCTTTGTCGATGCTCTGATGATCGGGATGGAAAAGGATATGATTAAATCCGCCACCGAATCATTTATGGGTGAAGGGCAGATTCACAGAGAAGGTTTCCAGGAGACGTATGCGGTAGATAAAACTATTGTCAATCTCGACAGCCTGACCGAACGTCTCGCAAATGATGAACTGGTAAAAAATTTGTCTGTGCGGGTCCTCTCTTATGCCGCTATTAGTTCACCCGTAAATATGAGCTCGGTCACAATGGTGGGAATTGATCCTGAAACAGAAAAGAATCTTTCCCAGATCGATGATGCGATAGAAGAAGGATCATATTTCAAAGCGGACGGCGGCGAACGCAATATCGTTATTGGAAGTGAACTGGCGGAGAGGCTGGAGGTCGGAATAGGAGACCGTGTGGTTTTGACTGCAACCCAGGCCGAGACTGAAAATCTGGCGCAAGAACTATTCCGGGTATCCGGTATTTATTTTATGAACGTTGATGAGCTTGATAAGGGAATGGCCTTCGTGCGGATTGGCAAAGCACGCGAAATGCTTAATATCGGGGACGGGGGGCATGAGATTGCAATCGATTTCATTAAGTCGTCAGTTGGAAGGAACAAAGATCATCCCTTCTGGCAGAAATACTCCCAACATGCCAATGTGGCTGAGGGCTGGGCGGAGCTTATGCCCCAGCTCGAGACAGCTTTTGAATTATCTCGATTCAGCATCTACATAACCGGCCTGATTTTATTCGGCGTGGTGGCCCTGGGAATAATAAACGCCCTGTTTATGTCGTTGTATGAACGCATGTATGAATTCGGGGTTCTGCTCGCGGTTGGCACCAGGAAAAACGAACTGGCAAGGTTAATCGTTTTCGAAGCCGGGGCGCTGGCGATTGTCAGCGCTATTGCGGGGATCATCCTGGGATTTGTTGTAAATTACATATTCGGTCACATAGGTTTCGATTTTACCGGATCTGAATACAGCGGGGTGACCTTTCGTGAACCGCTCTATCCGGTGATGACCATAGGTCAATATATCATATATCCAATTCTGGTTTTCGTATTTACGTTGATTGTCAGCCTCTATCCGGCAATCTATGCTGCACGGCTCACGCCGGTCAAAGCTATGAGAAAAGCGCATTAGGAGATAGAAGATGAATAAAAAAGAAAATAATCATGTAGTCATGGCGCAGGGGATAATCAAAGAATACCGTGAAGACAAAGTCCCGGTAAAAGCACTGCGTGGAATTGACCTGACCATTGATGAAGGTGAATTCGCAGCAATCGTGGGGCCGTCCGGTTCCGGCAAGACGACCTTTCTGAATGTCATCTCCGGGCTTGATGATGCCACAGACGGAACAGTACGGCTTTCGGGTAAATTGCTATCTAAGATGAGCGGAAAAGAATTATCCGATTTCAGACGGGACAATATTGGATTTATTTTTCAATCCAACAATCTAATTCCGGTGCTTACTGTTGAGGAAAATGTGGAATATGTTATGCTGCTGCAGGGGGTGCCCAAAGACGAACGGCATGAGCGCGTGAAGAAAATTCTCTCCGACCTGGGACTGGAGGATATGGCCGACCGTCGTCCCAATCGGCTTTCCGGCGGGCAGCAGCAGCGGGTGGGAGTGGCTCGCGCTATGGTCTCGAGACCCGCGCTTGTGCTGGCGGATGAGCCCACGGCCAGCCTGGATTCTGAGACCGCCGAGAGTCTGATGGAGATCATGCGTGAGCTGAATGAGGAAAGCAAAATCACGTTTATCTTCTCCACCCATGACCAGCGTGTTATGAAAAAGGCCCGGCGGCTTATCGTATTAAAAGACGGAAAGGTGGATCGTGATGAGACAAGGGAATGAATCGTGAAGAGATTATATGCTATTGTTATCGCAATCTTCATTCTGATGTTACTGTCTCCACAAATTTCCAAAGCTAACTGGTACAGCATCGGCGGATACTATAAAAATTTCTCTACTGTTCTTGATTTCCCTGAACATTCTCTGCCGGGGGAAGACCCTGATCCGGAATTGATGGGGATGGTTACGAACAGACTGAGAATTAATACAAAATTTGAAATCTC
>JAABVY010000144.1:0-154 GCA_011777135.1 Candidatus Zixiibacteriota bacterium
GGCGGTGAAAGCAACAGAGGGTCCTTTATTGATCATGGCAGGTGCAGGGTCCGGTAAGACAAGAGTGCTGACGCACCGGATTGCGTATCTGATGGTGGAAAAAGGAGTGAATCCTTACAATATCCTGGCGATTACTTTTACAAATAAAGCGGCC
>JAABVY010000144.1:300-515 GCA_011777135.1 Candidatus Zixiibacteriota bacterium
GACATCGACCGGATCGGGATGAACCGTAATTTTACGATCCTGGATTCGACGGATCAGCAGTCCGTGATCAAATCCATCCTGAAAGATAAAAACATCGACCCGAAGAAGTTCGATGCACGTTCCATCCTCGGGTCCATCAGTTCGGCGAAGAATGAATTGACCACTCCCGAAGAGTTCTCCAAAACAGCGGGAGGCTATTATGACCAGGTGGTATC
>JAABVY010000144.1:595-834 GCA_011777135.1 Candidatus Zixiibacteriota bacterium
CGATCCAATTGTTTCAAAGGGTACCGGAAGTTCTCGAGTTCTATCAGCGCAAATTCCAATATATCCACGTGGATGAGTATCAGGATACGAACAGAGCTCAGTATATGCTCGTTAAATTACTCGCTTCACGTTTTCAAAACCTTTGCGTGGTCGGTGATTCCGATCAATCCATATATCGCTGGCGCGGGGCGGATATTGCCAATATCCTTTCGTTTGAAAAAGATTACCCGCGTGCCAAT
>JAABVY010000144.1:938-1109 GCA_011777135.1 Candidatus Zixiibacteriota bacterium
AACCTTTGGACAGAGAATCACGAAGGTGAAAAGATCTCTTATTACAGAGCGGATTCCGAGCAAACGGAAGCTCAGTTTGTAACCGGCAAGATCAAGGAGATGGTGGATAGCGGGAAACGCAAATACTCTGACTTTGCCATCCTGTATCGTACGAATGCGCAGTCCCGTGTA
>JAABVY010000264.1:0-190 GCA_011777135.1 Candidatus Zixiibacteriota bacterium
AATTCGCGTCTGGGGAGCTCGTACGCTCTCTTCCGATGCCGGCTTCAGATATATAAATGTGCGGCGCACATTCAACATGATATCCGAGTCAATCGAACAGGGCACACAATGGGTGACCTTTGAGCCGAATCGTCCTGAATTGTGGGAAAGCGTCAAACGCGTGGTCTTTTTCTTCCTGAAGAGCCTCTGG
>JAABVY010000264.1:223-13659 GCA_011777135.1 Candidatus Zixiibacteriota bacterium
TAGAGGCGAATTGATAATTGAAGTGGGAGTAGCGATAGTGCGTCCGGCCGAATTCATCATTGTCAGGGTGTCGCAGAAAACTATGGAAACCCAGGAAGAATAATATATGCCGGTTGAAAGAAAAGATCACAGGGTAAACCTGAATTTTAAAATCGAGATCGACGGTATTGCCGAGGCCCATTTCACCAGCGTGCAGGGACTCGAGCAAAAAAGGGATGTTTTTGAATATCATGAAGGCGGAGAAAATACCCGCACATTGAAATTCCCGGGTCATTCTATGCAGAGAAATATAACTCTTAAGCGTGGATATGTTGACAGCGACTCACTTTTCAAATGGCTGGCTGATTCGATCGAGAAAAATGAGCCTCTGGAGCGTAAATCGGGCTCGATAATTCTTCTGGCGACCGATGGCACGGAGATCAAAAGATGGAATTTCCAGCGCGCTTTTCCGGTCAGCTGGAATATCCCGGAGCTGCGATCGGATAAAACAACGACATTAATAGAATCATTGACTTTGGCACACGAAGGACTGGAACTTGCGACAGCATAATGGATAAGCTGTGGATTGAAAAATTACGTGAGCTCAAAAGCAGGATGGATGAGCATCTTGCCGAGAAAGCTGTCTTTGAGTCTCTTCCGGAACGTACCAGCCTTGCGGCTCTAAGGGAGGGTCAGAGGCTCAAACGTAATGAGGAGCAGATCCGCGGCCATTTTGCCCAGCTGGCAGAATTTGCCACTGGTCTGCCGGCCGACAGCTTTGATTTCAGGCTGGATATAGAGACTGCTTACGAGAAGACCGCCGATGGCAAATTGGCCTTTGGGCCCTCCGCCCTGATCGAAGAGGATCCGTATGTCAATTTTGATACTCATATTCTCATTGACCGAGAAGAGGAGAAAGAAGAGGATGTTCCGGAATCTCCAATCCCAAAAGCCGAGTCTCCACAAGAGTTTGAGCCTAAATCGATCGCGTTCGGTGGTGAGATCGATGAAAAATATGATAAGCCCATATTCCCGGCTCTTGCAGAAATAGGAATGGCGGGAGTTCCTGCGTTTATGGCGGGAGCACGGGTCGGTGAATTGATTGAAAGGCTGTCTTCGGTTGATAAGTATGTTGAGGATATTGTCGGGAAATATGTACCGGAACCTACCCAGAGTCCTGAATCCCGAGGTTTTTATATATATGAGGGAGAGTTTGTCTATCTCACTCGCAAGGGCAAGTGGTCTGCGGTCAAGACGACTGTCCTGGCCCAAAAGGACTATTTCAAGGAAATACCGCTGTCAGCCTCGATCTCTCGAAAGCACATTTCAATCATTGAACCGTTCCGTGAACTGGAGGTTTCCGAGGCCGCCGATCTGATCAGCGATGATCTGGCTCAACCGGTCGCCTCAGCAAAATCCGATCTCGGACTTGGCTACTTCCTTCCCGGAAGAAGGATTGGAAAAACCGAAGAGCCTCTTGGTGAACTACCGGGCATTCCTGTTATGGGCACGCGCGAATTTGCCGAAGATGTTACTCTTAAGGCGGATAGCAGCGGCCATCCTGTTGAGGAAATCAGCCCTGCCTATATCTTTGCTGCCGGAAGAAAAATCGACCGGGCCAGATCGTTTACGACAATTCTCAGGAGCCGCATGCAGCTTCCCAGAACCGAACCGGTCAGGAAAGCGGTGGAGTCTCTTCTGCCCGAAATGGAAGAGATTATTATAAGAGCCCGCAAGGAGGAAACGCGTGGGGACGCGCTTACAGTTCTTGAGCGAGATTTCAATTCAATGGTAGAAGACCGTATCAAGGACTTCAAAATTGCCGCAAGATCGACCGCGCCCTCACGAATCTCGCCCGTCCTGCATGAAGGCAGGATCGAGCATCTTTTTGAAACGCCGACACAGGATTTGCTGGGTATTATTGCCAGATATCAGACCGAAAGCGCTGGACATAAAATGCCGTCTTCTGTTTTGATCAGCAGAGTATTTGATGAGGTTCTTCCTGCGGCGTCAGAGAGTTCGCAAGCGCCTTCTGAGGTTGTAGCGCGCTCCCTGCTTGCCGGTGATGCTGCTGGCCAATTGTCACGATTCGGCCGAGCCGGAGAGAGACGGCAGCATCTGCTTCAGCAATCCGGGCCAGAAGAGGTCAGTCAGGCATCATCACCGCTATCGGGGCGAACAGTAGCAGTCCCCTCAATTTTGAGAGGAAGCGGGATTGTGGGAAGTCTTGCTGGAAGAACATCTGCAATGGCACAGGATATCGCAAGGCGCGGCCTTTCCGGAGTAGCAAGTGCCCTGGGAATCGGAGCAGGAGAAGCATCAGCCGAACAAGTTCCTGCTGGAAGATCGCAGGTGCCCGATTCCGACACTGCTGGCGGAAGGATGGCTGGGGGTATCGGCAGTTTACTGAGTAGAGGTTTCTCTCGTGCAGGATCGCTTATTTCTGGTGCACCTATGGTGGGAGGGATGATAGGTTCTGCAGCGTCTCGAGCTGCCGATTTATCTCAAAGAGTTGCGGGAAGAGTATCCGGTTTGGCGGGACGCGTAAGTTCAGCTGCAGGCGGCTTTCTGCAAAGAGCAGAATCCGGCACTTCGGGAGGAATCGGTTCTCTTGTTAGCGGTGGTTTGAGCCGGTTTGCTCGAAGATCAGCAGGATTGATGGGCGAGATTGAAGGACTGATAGGAGGAGGAGCTAGAGTGCAGGAGGAAGCTGCAGGAGGCCCCGCCCCGGGCGGTGCGGTGCAGGATACCCCCTCAACAATCGGCATCGGAAGCCTGCCGTTCAATCTCCCGCAATTACAGCGCGGTATGCCCAAGGGATGGGATCGTCCGCCATTCGAAGTCGGCGATGCAATTCAACGCCATATCGGGGAAAGAATGCCGGAACAGGCCGGTGGTCCGGCTCAAAGAGCGGGATCAAGGCTTCAGGATTATGGCCTGTCTTTAATAGATCTCGAAGATGAAAGAGCCGGGCAGGTATGCTCTCCCCTGGAAGCGACGCGGGATGAAGAAGAGGTCGAGCTTGATGATGATACCATCGAATCGATCTACTTCCGCTTAAAAAGGATTCTTGAGACTGAAGAGGAGCGTATGGGAGGTGAAGCTTAATGCCCCTTGAGAAGGCGACGATAACTAATGTCGACAAGAATGAGACCTTCAATGTGCTCTTCAACCCGACAGAATACACATTGAAAAAGCGGACGCCCTGGGCCGAGCAGCGAGTGCTGGGTCTTGATGCGCCGGCGGCATCGTTCACCACCGGTCAGCGTATGGAGCTGTCTATGGAGCTTTTCTTCGATACATTCGAGCAGAAAGAAGATGTCCGCACGCATACGCAGAAAGTCGAGACGCTTTTGATGGTCGATCCCGATAAGCATCGCCCGCCTCTGTGCTTGTTCACATGGGGTCAGTTCCAGTTCAAGGGTGTGCTTGAAAAACTTGACCAGCGCTATATCATGTTCCTCGAAGATGGTACTCCAGTCCGAGCAAAACTGAATGTGACCTTCAAGGAATATACTACGACCTTTGAGCAGTTACAGCGTCAGCCGCGCCAGTCAGCCGATCGGGCCAAGCGAAGGATCGTGCGCAAGGGCGATACGCTCAGTCTGATAGCACACAGGGAATATAATGACGCCAGTCAATGGCGCAGGATCGCCGATTATAACCGGATCGAGGATCCATTGAATCTCGAGCCGGGTACCGAACTTGTGATACCACCCATTACATAAGGAGTTAATGATATGACTTTAGTGTCGAAAATGCGGGGAGACAGGGAGGAAGAAAGGGATACGAAATTTTATGGGGTGGTAGTAGGAATTGTAACCAATATCGATGATCCTAATGATCTAGGCCGAATCAAAGTCAGTTTTCCATGGATGGGTGATGACCAGGAAAGTTACTGGGCGAGGGTTGCTACATTGCAGACTGGAAAAGACTATGGCACCTGGTTTATGCCCGAGGTCGGAACTGAAGTGCTAGTTGCATTTGAACATGGGGATGTGCGGTTTCCGTATGTCCTCGGTCAGCTCTGGAATGGGCAGGATGATCCCCCGGAGCCAAAAAGAGAAATGGAAAAAAACACCTACAAGATGATTAAATCAAAAAATCGATCTTATATCGTGATGGTGGATAAGAATGATGCAGTTCAGACTAATTTCATAATGGCCAAGATCAATCAGGATGTCGAGACAACGATCTACCTGAATGGTGAGGGACTGGTCTCAATTGAGGGGAATAAGGTGCATATAAAAGGCAACCAGGAAATTATATTGGAAGCTCCCTCGGTAACTGTGGATGCAGGAACTCTCAATTTGAAGGGTTCAACCTCTGTCAAAATAGAGGGAGCAAGTATAGATGTAAAGGCCAGTGGAATTCTGAATCTTAAGGGCGCAACGGTGAATATAAACTGATTCAGGATGGAGAGACATTATGGGAATGCCCGCCGCAAAAATGGGTGATCATATAGTCGCGACCGACATACATATTATATTGGTAATAACCCCCGGCGGTATTGTGCCTACACCCTTGCCGCACCCGTTTAACGGGATAATAAACAGCGGATGTTCAACGGATGTTAATATCATGAGCATGGGTGCGGCGGTTATGGGCAGCGAGGCCATGAACACCCCGCCGCATATTCCACAGGGAGGAATGTTTCAAAAGCCGCCCAGCAATAAAGGCAAGATTATACGGGGGTCGGCTACAGTTATGATAAATGGTAAACCTGCGGCACGGCTGGGTGATACTGCGATGACCTGTAACGATCCGGCTGATCTGCCAATCGGGACTGTTATCGCAGCCGGAACTGTTATGATTGGAGGTTAAATGCCCCGGCGCAATTTTCTCGGAGTTGGATACAAATTTCCATTTTCTGCAAACCAGCGCGGCGGAGTTGCCATGTCCCGCTATGAGGAGGATATAGAGGAAGCGATTATGCTGATAGTGGGTACAGCCTTCGGTGAAAGACAGATGCGGCCTGACTTCGGCTGTGGCATTCATGACCTCGTATTCGCCCCCAATAATGCTAATACGCGAAGTCTGGCAGTCTACCATGTGGAGGAAGCGCTGGTCAAATGGGAGCCAAGGATTGTCGATATCGAGGTCAAAGCGCTGACCGATCCGGCACAACCGCATATAATAAATATTTCAATTGATTATAAAGTCAGAACGACGAACAATGTTTTTAATTTGGTATATCCATTTTATCTGCAAAAAAGTGAGGCCTGATGCCAATAAATCCCCCAAATCTTGACGATCGGACGCACAGGGATATAATGGATGAGCTCCGGAGGCTGATACCGAAATACTGCCCGGAGTGGACAGATCATAATCCCTCTGATCCGGGAATAACTCTGCTGGAGTTATTTTCCTGGCTGACCGAAATGACAATCTATAAGCTTAACAAAGTTTCGGATAAGACCTATGTCGCTCTTCTTGACCTGATTGGCATGTCATTGCTTCTGCCTCAGCCGGCGGAAACATATCTGACGTTCACGCCTAACAAAGGCCTGGAGAAGACAACTATAGTGCCAAAAGGCACCCAGGTTGCCACCAGCCAAACAGAAGCGGTGGAAAGCGTTGTTTTTGAGACAGCGGAGGATTTGCATCTTTCACCTGTTAAACTCGCCAGAGTCTTCTCCACCGCAGGCGATGCAATATCTGACAACAGCGGCTATATCAATAATCCATCTGAAGAAGGCTTTCCGGTATTCGGGGGAGTGTCGCAGATTGAAAGAGCTATCTTCATGGGGGATGAGAAGTTTTCCGCGCTCACGGAATCAGCCAGCCTTTTTCTAAGGTTTAAGGCCGCCTCCGAAGAAGGCAAGGCCCTGATGACTATGCTTCGCATGGAATATTTCAACGGCAAGCGGTTCAAAGAACTGAAGACACGGATGGTATATACCGAGGCGTTGGGAGAGAATGAGACGCTTCTGGAGATCGTCGGCCCGCTTGCAGATTTGGAGAAAACCGACATCGATGGGGTGGAGACATACTGGTTCAAGGCCACCCTGACAGCTATACCATCTTCGCCGGAAATCACGGAGTTGGACACGATTTCACTCGAGGCGAGGATTGTCGAGGATGGACCTCATCCGGAGGCTGGTTTTTCCAACATCGCCGGTTCGATTTTCCTTCCCCTTGATTTTTCCAAAAGTGTTTATCCATTCTCGGAAGAGCCAAAGTATGATTACACGTTGTACCTGTCATCTCCCGATATTTTCACCAAAGAAGATTCGGAAATTATAATTGACGTAGAGCTGGCCGATCCCGCTGTTGTTGAAAAACCGGTACCATCCTCTGATTTGGAATTAATCTGGGAATATTTTAACGGCAAGAAATGGATCGAGCTTGGTACAACCTCTCCATCCGGCGTTTCTAGACCGGCCGGCAAATTCAATTTCACCGATTCGACGCTCGCATTTACGCATTCAGGCGAAATCAAATTTGATCGTCCCGATGATATGAAGCCGACCCAGGTTAACGGTCAGGATGGTTTCTGGGTGCGTTGCCGACTCGTCAAGGGCAATTATGGCCAGGCCGGACATTACGAGCAGGTCGGCAAGAACTGGGTCTGGAAGGACGACAATCCACTCAGACCGCCGTGCATCCGTTCACTAACTCTCAGATATAACCAGAAGGCAGTATTTTTGTCCAGTCTGAAATCTTATGCCGATTTTACATACCGCGATTTCTCGAGCAATGTCGGGGAAGAATATAAGCCTTTTCAATTGTTCGAGGAGGAGCGTGATCGTTCACCTTCATTATATCTGGGATTTGAGTCGATACTCCCCAAAGAAAGTTATTCTATCTGCTTCAATATGAAGGAAGATCAGAGGCTGCCGATTGACGAGGTTACGACCAAATATTTCGGCGAGCAGATTTTCCGGGATAATCGTGTGGAGCAGAAGATCTGGTGGGAGTACTATAATGGTAAAGAATGGGCCGACCTAATGCCCTACGATAATACCAACAATTTCAAAAACAGCGGAATAGTACGCTTCGAATTTCCGCGTGGAATCAAGAAAATCGAAAAATTTGGAGAAGAACTTTTCTGGATACGCTGCCGTTTTCGTGACGGCGGCTATGCCGTACCGCCCGAGATGCGTGCGATCCTGATCAATAGCGTTATTGCGCGCAATCATTCCACCATCACAAATGAAGTTCTGGGCTCATCCGACGGTACTCCTGACCAGACTTATAGATTCTCAAATCCGCCGGTTCTCGAAGGGCAGATGATTTATGTGCGGGAACAGACTCCTCCCAATAAGGAGGAGACTGGGACAATCAAAGTCGAGGAAGGTGAGGACGCCATTGAAATCGAAACTGACAGCGCCGGTAATCCATCAAAAATCTGGGTGCGCTGGCATGAAGTGGATAACTTCTATAATTCCGATGGCACTTCGAGGCATTACGTGGTTGACCATATAACCGGCAGGATCAGATTCGGTGATGGACGAAAGGGGATGCGTCCACCCTCAGGATCGAATGCAATTGTGGCGCGCAACTACCGTACCGGCGGAGGCAGTAAAGGCAATGTGGGCACAAGAGCTCTAACCATCTTAAGGCGGTCAAATCCCTCTGTGCAGTCAGTCGTGAATCATTTTCAGGCTGTGGGCGGTTCCGACCTGGAATCGGTTTCTGACGCCAAGCTGCGCGCTCCGCAGATCTTCCGTAACAGATTCCGCGCGGTAACGTCCGAGGATTATGAATGGCTGGCCCAAAGGGCATCCTCTAATATTGCTCGTGTGCATTGCATTTCCAACACTCCCGCCGAAGGCGAGGTTACGCTGGTGATTGTGCCGAACGAATCCGCATCGCAGGAAAAGGAAGGCGCAAAGATCATGCCCACAACACAGCTTCTGAATATGGTGACGGATTATCTGGAGCCGAGGAGGCTCTTGACTACGAAATTGCATGTAAACCGCCCCATGTATCTTGAGGTGTCCTTCGAAGTCAGCTATCAAATCAAGGCCACCGGAGCCGATCCGGAACGTGTAAAACGTGATCTGGAGAATAATATCAGGAATTATCTGCATCCGCTTCGAGGCGGAAGTGACGGCAAGGGATGGCCGTTTGGAAAAGCGCTCATGAAAACTGATCTGTATCGTGTAATTGAAGATACAGACGGCGTTGAATATATCGATCGTCTGGAGATATTCGATGAACAGCGCAAGCTGTTTGTGGACAAGATTGCGGCTAAGCCGGACCAGCTCTTTTATGTTGTTGATGTGAACAGCTATCAGGTAAGAAGAGATTACTAAATGGTTACTGGAACCACTGTCTCTGAACAGACAGTTCCGAATTTTATCGGGCTCGATATCGAGATTGCGGAGAAGATGTGCCGCCTGGACGGCATAAACATCCGCACGATCGAGTTCGAAGAATCACTGGAGCCGGAGGGACGGATAATCATCCAGAATCCCCGGGCAGATCAACCGGTACCGGCGGATGGCATTCGGCTGGTGATCTCCGGCAAGAACTATCTCGACTTCCTGCCGAATATTTACCGCCAGTACGACATGCGCGAAGGGTCATTCCTGAAACGCTTTCTGTGGCTCCTGAAGCATCCGCAAATGCCGATCGACCGAACCATTAGAGACATTCATACATATTTTGAGCCTTTTAATACGCCTATGAAGTTCCTGCCCTATCTGGCTTCCGTGCTGGCCCTGGTACTGGATGAGAATTGGGATGAGGGTAAGAAACGCGAATTGATTGCCAGTATCGTGAAGATATACAAGCTCAGGGGCACCCCACGCGGCCTGGCGCTATACCTGAAAATATACACCGAAAGCACCCCGGATATTATCGAAAATTACTGGCCCTTCAATGGTTTTCAGGTGGGAGTTTCCTCGACTATTGGAGTAGATTCAATCATAATTGGCTATATAAATCGTTCGCATTGCTTCACTGTCAGGATTCCGCAGACAATCGATGATACTCCGGTTGAGATGATCCGCAAGATTCATGCGATTGTACAGGCGGAAAAACCGGCGCATACAAATTACTACATGATCTTCGCCGAGCCTGAACTGGAAGAGGCCGACTTCATGCAGGTCGGCGTGGCCTCGATGATCGGTGTGGAATCATGGGTTGGCGAAACGGATAATGTTCATGAAGAAATAGAGGAAGGGAAACAAGATGACCGAGGAGAGTAAGGAATATAAAAGGGTATCATTTTTCCGCGGCTTCTTTGCCTCGGAGGAGGATTTTAACCTGCTTGTCGATTACTCCCGGGAGAAAGACAAACTGCACAATCAGCTCTTTCATTCTCCGGGGATCGTGCTAAACTTTTCCGGCGAGCTGAAAGTAACCGCGAGAGAGAAGGGCGACTTTTCGATTGAAGTGGCTCCAGGGTATGCTACCGATGGACAGGGGAACGATATCATGCTCTGGGAAACCAAGGTTCTTGCTATTGATGTGTCAAAATACAAGCTTCCCCTGGTTGTCTATGTTGTCTTGAAATATTATGATGAACCTGTGGACTTTATCACCAACAAAGCCAATCCCCAGTACAAGGGGCACAAACGTATCGCCGAAAGAGCCAAGGTCGAAATCCTTCCCAATCCTCCGGAGCTTGACGAGGGTGTCGAATTAGCCAGAGTGCGCCTGGAAGAAGAGCTCAAGGATGTCAGGAACCCGGCCGATCCTTCACGGCCCGAAACCGGTGAGATCGATACGCGTTTTGTACCGATTGCCGGATCGTTTGGCTGGATTCTCTCACCTGAGGTTGTTTCCCGAATCTTTGCGGTGTATAATGATATGAAGATGGTCTTCATGCAGCTCAATAAGCTCTATGATCTGAAGTATTCTCTCGAAGCTTATCAGTCCGCCATTACGGCCGAGATGGTCAGTATTGCCGGGAAGCTCGACTACCGCAATGCGTTTAAGTTGCTGAAAATTATTGTCGATCTGGAAAAGGAGATTTCGAATGAGCTGGAAAATACACCCAATCTCTCACAGCGCAAGGAGGTCGGCGAGTACAAAGATAATCTCCAGGCGCTTTTGAATTTGACCTCCGCAACCGATATTACCTCCGAGGATTTGAACAACCTGATAATATATCAGGCCAAGGCTTCCGGTGCATTAAAGAAGCTGCTTGCTCCGAGAGTGGCCGAGATTCGGGCCGAGGTGGAAGGAGAACTGGAAGAATTCAAGGGCGAACGTCTGTCTATGGATGAGATCAAAATCTGGCCCAAGGAATTTCCGGAAGAAATTATGGTTGACAATGTGCGATATAAATTAGTTGATAAGATAGATATTCTTGATGATGCTTCCGAGAAGGAACATGAATTCAAGCTGGGAGGAGTGAAGGAAGAACTGAGGCAAAAGCAGAATTTCTTCTTCCCCGACGGCACCCGGATTTCCGACCGCGGCCGTTTGCATTGGGAAGGCTTTGCCCAGTTCAAGATCAAGAACCTCAAGCCTGAGCTGGATGTGCTTGTGATTCGCCGGATCGACTATGCTTACGGAGGATTAAAAACCGAGATAGAAGTTGACGGCGAGAAAGTCGGCGTATGGGAGATTACCGGCAATGACCGCAAGTACCGCTGGCGGAATATGCCCTATATTATCAATGGCAAATTTATAAAGAAGGAAGAGGTGAATGTCAAACAGATTGCGATCTCGGCCGAAAGAGACGTAAATATGTTTGGATACTGGTTCTACCAGGCAGTAGTGTAAATCAAAATATTTTATACAGGATGATCTGATGAGATTAAATATCTTCGGAAGATTTTTTAGATTATCACGAAAGGATGTGCCCAAGATGCCTAAGAGAGATAAAAAGAAATCTCAGGCAACCCGGGTTGTGGATGCTCGAGGCGGAAGAGGAAAGACCAGGGTTGTCGGAGTAGGACAGACCCAGCAGGATCTTCCGGTCGTGGCCTGGCTGGTTATAATCAACGGTACCTACAAAGGACAGGACTACCGTCTGGACGACCGTAAATATACGATTGGACCCACTCAGAATGAGGATATTGTCGTTCACGATGATTATCTCTCATCACCGCATTGCGCAATACGCTATGAGGGCGGTTCATTTTATATTAATGATCTCGGCTCCAAGAATAAGACCCTTGTCAATGGTGAGCCGCAGACCGAGTGGGAATTGATCGACAACGATCATATTAAAATCGGCCAGACCGAGATGATGTTTAAGTGCCTCTAAGCTGGAGGGGATATGTCAAAAAGGAATTTGATTTTATGGGGCATAGTTGCCGCACTGTTTCTTGTTTCCAATGCTTTTGCAATTAAAGTGGAAAGCCTGCCGCGCATCAAACTGCCGGGCGGGACAGGCGATAATGAAGTTTCCAACGTCAAGGCCATTTATGTAGGCCCGGGAGGCGAGATCTATATCGGTTCTGCCCGCAATAACTGTGTGCAGGTCTTTTCCGGCAACGGGCAGTATCTGCGGACTATACCGACCGGTGACGATGACATCGATGTTCCCCAGGATATCGATATCGGAGTTGATGGCCTGGTATATGTAGTTGACCGGGATCGCGATGAACTCTCGCGGTTCACCCAGCAGGGTATGCGTCAGGGGACTATAGGCGGGGAGAAAGCATTCGATCGGCCTATGTCGGTCTCGGTTGCACGTGACGGCCGGGTCTACGTTGCCGATAAGGACAAAGACAATGTCCGTATCTTCGATGCTGACGGCCAGAATCTTGGCACCCTGCAGGGCGCTGGATTTGAGGACCCGATAGCTGTCGATGTCGATCATCAGGGAAGAGTGTTCGTGCTGGATGAGAAAAAGAAGTCTGTGCAGGTGTTCGATAGTGAGGGCTCGTTGATAACCGAGCTTCCAGTTCGTTTCGGTGGTCAGGAGATCAAAGAACCTGTTGATCTGTGCGTCAATCAGCATGGCGAACTTTTTGTGCTCGATAAGGATCAGAAGGTGGTCTATTTCATCGCCGATTTCGAATCAGGTCAGTGGGAGGCGCCATTCGGCGGGGACATGCTCAAGGAACCCGTCTCTGTCGATGTTGCCGGCCGTGATGTCTGCTTTGTACTTGATAATGATAACGAGACGATCTGGAAATTCGCTCTGACAGAGCTTCCATCTCTTGCAGCCGAGAAGACAGTAAAAGAGACTATTATCAAAAAAGCGGTTATCACCACCAATATCGATTCCACCGCAAACATCACAATAAACCGGGTGATCCCGAGTGAGAATCTGGTGGCACTATCTGTCTTCGAGGATAATCGTAATATTGTCAGCGGTCTGATAGATGAAAATTTTCCCGAGATCAAAGTCGGCGATCAGGAACTTGAAATCCAGGAAGCCTATCCTCAATTTCAGCAGGATGAGATTGACTTTATATTCCTGCTTGGAACTGTCGGATTGAAGGAAAATGAGGCTCAATCAATAAAGGAAAAGCTCACAACTGAGTTTCTTGCCAAGCTGGATGAATCCCGTCATCGAGTGGCTTTTTTCAAATTTGCAGACAATATAGAACTTGCCATGCCCCTGGAGAAATCCTTTTCGACCCAGAAAACAGCAATAAATAATCTGCAGTTCAATGGTGAAAAAGCGCCTTTATACGATGCGATTTTCGAAGCTTTAAATTATTATGATACATCCGGCGCCGAAAAATATCCGATCTTTATTCTGCTCACAAACAGCAAAGGCGAATCCAGCCGCAACAAGTTCAAGACGCTGGAAGATTATGAACGCTCGCATGATCTGCCACAGATCTATACTCTCGGCTATGAGCCCGGCAAAGATCCCGAATTCCTGGAGCAGATGAATAAGATTGCTGATCTTACGGGCGGATTTTCCTACACTACTGATAAGGATGACATGATCTACTTCCTCTTCCGCAGGGCAATTGCCCTTATCCGTGGTCAGTATGTGCTGGCAGTATCTGATCTACCATCTGAAGGTGAAATCACTGTCAGTGTCGATGTTGATCTTGATGGCAATTTGATTACGGCGACTGATCAATACAGCGAGCCCAGTGGCGAGGAAGTGGCAATAAAAGGCGAGAGTTTCATAGGTAAATATGGCCTGTATCTTTTGATAATCCTGATAGTGATTATTCTCGTCATAATCATCATTATAATTGTCGCCAGTCGGAAGAAGCGAAAAAAGGCGCCTTTAGGCGAGGCAATTCTGGAGGTGAAATCCGGCGATGCCCCACAACGCGAATATCATCTTATGAAAGGCACTAATAGCATTGGGGCAGATAAGACCAACGACATCCACCTGCCTTCCGAAGGAGTATCACGCAACCATGCAACGATAGAATACTCAGGCGGCAAGTACGAATTGATCGACCAGGACTCGACAAATGGCACGATGGTAAATAAAAACAGAATTACCCGCAGGGTATTGATTAATAATGACGTGATATCTATTGGTCAAATTGACTTTATATTTAAGACTGGATAGGTGAATTGAGTTGGAGATAATTGTTGAATTTTTATCCGGCGAAAATACAGGAAAGAGA
>JAABVY010000270.1 GCA_011777135.1 Candidatus Zixiibacteriota bacterium
CTATCCGGATGAAACGGGAAGACTATGCCTTTTCACAATTGACAACAAACTTAATTTAGTGGAATCTACAGGAATTACTTTAAAAGAGATTCGTGGGGAAGTGAATTATAACAGCACTTCCATTGATCATCAGATATTTTCGTTGAAACCATCGAAGGATTCACTAAGTGTTGGTAATCTCAATAGGTATGTTATTAAGAGTGACACTATATATTACGATATTTCTGAACCAATATATGCAAAGGGGAAAGAGATAAAGCGGGCCACGCAGAAATGGCTTCAAGATCAATCAGCGCCACGGCGGCCATCTGATCACTAGACCCATATTGGTTGATCCCCCAGAATGACCTGCTACATTTTATCTTGATTTCTGTTCGGCCGGCAGTTCGATCCGCTCCGCCAGTTTCTCCAGCATATCTTTGGTCATGGACTCCAGGTCATAGATCGGATCCCAGCCCCATTCTTCACGTGCACATGAATCATCCAGTGAATTCGGCCAGGAATCAGCAATGGCCTGACGCACAGGATCGACCTTATATTCAATATCAAAATCGGGAATATGCTTCTTGATCTCGGCCGCTATCTGTCCCGGTGTGAAATTCATTGCTGTGACATTAAAGGAGTTGCGATGGATAAGTTTATTGGGATCAGCTTCCATCAAATTTATCATTGCCTTGATGGCATCCGGCATATACATCATATCCAGATAAGTGTTCTCCTCCAGATAGCAGGTGTATTTCTTATATTTCAGGGCCTCAATATAGATTTCGACCGCATAGTCGGTGGTACCTCCGCCCGGTTCGGTCTCATATGAAATCAGGCCGGGAAAGCGTACGCCGCGCGTATCCAATCCAAAACGTTTATGGTAATAATCGCACAGAAGCTCACCGGTGACCTTGGTAACCCCATACATTGTATCCGGTCGCTGGATTGTAACCTGCGGTGTTTTGTCCTTGGGAGTATCCTTACCGAAAGCTCCGATCGAGCTGGGCACAAACAGGGAGCAATGATATTGACGGGCCGCCTCCAGGATATTATAGAGCCCATGGACATTGACCTGCCAGGCCTGATTGGGCTTAGTCTCCCCTACCGCTGACAGTATTGCCGCAAGGTGATAAATTGTATCTGCGTTATAGATCTGCATTACTCTTGTTATATGATGAGGATCGAGACAATCCATAAATTCGAACGGCCCAGAATCCCGCAACTGAACATCGCCGGGCATACGGATATCGGTCGCGATAACATTCTCATCCCCATAACGTTCCCTGAGACTTACCACCAACTCGGAACCAATCTGCCCCAGGGCGCCTGTGACCAGAATTCTTTTCATACCGGGATCACCTCTAACTTTCGTTTACAAGCCTGTTTCTGCTAAAATAACTATTTTTAAATCGAATTTCAAATCCTGCCATTTGCCTCATTCTAAGCATCTAAGATAGCATTTTAAGTAGCTTACGGAAACCTTTTTCGTCAAATATTATTTCATAACAACTGACTCGAAATTATCGAACCGGTCAAATAGTGTGAGATTTTGACTTGAATTTCTGGTCATATTTTCCTTTATTCACTGCAATAATTTATTGAGCAGAAAGGATATTGAAATGACCCCAGCTGACTCCAAGACTATTCCACAAAGATCGGATATCGAAGATAAATATAAATGGAATCTAACGGATTTATATGAATCCGATGCCGAATGGGAAAAGGATTATAAAAAGGCTCAGGAGATGTTAACCAAAGCCAAGGGTTTCACAGACAGACTGGCCGATTCTCCGGCAATTCTCTTTGACTGCCTTACGCTTCGAAGCGATGTCTCGCTGATTTGCGATAATCTGCATTTTTATGCCAAACGTAATGCCGACCTGGACCACAGAGTCTCAAAATACCAGTCCATGACCGACCGGGCGGCGATGCTCATCTCCCAGGCAGGCGCAGCATTCTCGTTCGTCGAGCCGGAGCTTCTTCAAATTGACGACAAGCAGTTGAAAGAGATGGCGGAGCACTTTCCGGAAAGGACCCTGTATGATTTTTATATAAAGGAATTGATCAGGTCACGGGAGCATATTCGTTCGGCCGAAATCGAGGAACTTCTGGCGCAGTCCATACTCATGGCCCGCGGTCCGTCAAGTGTCTTTACCATGCTCAACGACGCCGACATGAAATATCCGAGCATCAAGGATAAGGATGGAAGAGAGGTCCGGATAACCAAACAGCGTTATGCAAAATTCATGGAATCGCCGGTGCAGAGAGTGCGCCGTGATGCTCATGAATCGCTTTTCTCATCATATAAGGAACATATAAATACGATCGGAGCCTCTCTCTCGGCCTCGATAAATACGGATGTTTTTTATTCCCGGGCAAGAAGATATGAAAGCAGCCTGCATCAGGCGCTGGATGCCATCAATGTTCCAGTTGAGGTTTACCATTCACTCCTGGATACGACAGAGAAGAATCTCGAGGGACTGCATAAATGGATCGAACTTCGCAGGAAGATCCTGAAACTCGATAAGATATACCCTTATGATCTGGTCTGCCCCCTTTTCCCGGAAGAGAATTATGAGGTCAGTTATGAGGATGCGGTTAAGGAGGTCACACAGGCTGTAGAATCCCTGGGAAAGGACTATACTTCAAACCTGAAGAAGGCGTTCGAAAGCAACTGGGTTGATGTCTATGAGACCGAGGGCAAGGCGAGCGGCGCCTATAGCTCGTCCAATTATTCCAGCCATCCAGTAGTTTTAATGAATTACAACGACACTATTGACAACATGTTTACTCTGGCGCATGAGATGGGGCATTGCCTGCACAGTTTCTACTCCAATAAAATGCAGCCTTATCCCAAGGCTCAATATACAATTTTTGTGGCTGAGGTGGCCTCTACCCTGAATGAGGGTCTGCTCCTTCAGCATTTGCTGAAGAAAGTCACTGATGATAAAAAGAAACTTTTCCTTCTCAACCAGCACATTGATAATACCTTCGGAACATACTTCAACCAGGTCATGTATGCCCGCTTCGAGTTGATGATTCATGAAGAGGTGGAGCGAGGCGGAGCGCTTTCTCCGGACAGGCTGAATGAGATCTGGAATGAGCTAACGAAAAAATATTATGGTCCCGCTCTCAGCATCGATGATTACATCAAGTATAAATGGGCCCGAATTCCTCATTTTTATTATACTTATTACGTATATCAGTATTCTACATCCTATGCGGCTTCGCAGGCGATACTGGAGAAATTCTTAAAGGGTGAAGAAGGGATCGTGGAAAAGTATTTGCAGCTATTGTCATCTGGCGGCAGCGATTATCCAATCAATCAGCTCAAGACCTGCGGGGTGGATATGACCACAGCGGCGCCGTTTGAGGCAACTATAAAGCTTTTTGAAGAGCAGGTCAATGAAGTCGAGCGACTGGGACTTTAGAGAATTCGGGAGAAAACATGGGATTTCTGGATAAACTGTTTAATCGAGAGCCAAAACCGGGCAAGCCGCAGGAGATCGGGGATGCCGATTTTGAGCAGAAAGTCCTGGCCCCGGATACTCCGGCGGTGGTNNCAGGTGATCGCAGGTCTTTTGAATGAACTTGGGCCTGAATATACCGGCAAAATCAACTTTTTCAAACTCAACGTAGATTACAATACACAGGCGGCGACACAATACCAGGTGCGCAGTGTCCCCACGCTTGTTTTATTCAAAGACCATCGCCCGGTTGAGAGAATCGTAGGCCTGATACAGCTAAACCCGCTCAGAGAAAAACTGGACAAACTGGTCAAATAAGCCGTTTTGGGGCGATTAAGGCCATATTTCAGGCAAAAATACACATTTGTTTCAAAAAAATACAAAAACTATATTATTTTTTGGGAGCTTTTGACCGAATTCAGGTATTATATGATGTGAATACAATGTGAGCCCCATTTCTCTCAGATTTTTTAAGGAGCACATATGCCAAGAATGAGCTTAATTAGTTTAGCCGCAATAGTTATGTTTCTTTTGGGAGGCAGTCTTCTGGCAGGAGATTCAAAAGACAAGGAGAGAGTTGAGCTTCCAAACGGCTTGAAATATCAGGAAACCTGCCCGGTTACAGGCGGCAAAATCAGTAAGGACTATTATTTGGATATCCAGGGACACAGGGTATATTTTAGCTGCGAGGCTTGTATCGATTCGATGAAAGTCGATCCGGAAAGATATTTCAAGAAAGCCGGAGAGGAAGGCGTCGTTTTCGAGAACATTCTTGAGACATGTCCAATCACCGGTGAAGAAATAGATAAAAGCGTTTTCACATACTACCAGGGAAGAATGCTGTACCTTTGCAGCAAAGAAGCCAGGAAACTCTTTTCAGAGGATCGAGCGGCATATTTCAAGATGCTTGACGACCATATGAAAACTGAGGCCACCAAGAAAGCTCAAAAATAAAGACATTCCGGATTCAGAATATTACGTTTCAGATTATTTGAAAATATAAAAGGTGGGTTTCCAAAACTTCTGAAGGCAGCAAATCCCCTCAGATTTGCTTCTTGAAAACTCCAATATTTCTGACGCGCCAGATTACAAGGCGCCATATTGAAAAAATAGTGCCTATCATATTATATATATCGACAATTTCAGTTTCAAATTCCTGTTTCTTTTCAACGTTCTATAAAAGCTAATCTCCCATATTATATAGACTTAGATTGCAATGTCTACTGCAATGAGAAGGCCTGCACCAGGTTAAGACCATTTTCCAGAACTCTGTATCCCTCGACCGATTTGCTCGCCACTATGTTTCCTTCATAATCAACAAAATCAAAGGTTATATCATATACTCCCGGCTCAAGTTCCAGATCGGAGACATAAATACAATTGGGCAGAAGCCGCGAACATCGAAGATCGGCATTCTCGAGAATATCTGTGCCAACATCGATAGCGGCTTTCTTGAGCCATCCCCCCACTCCTCCGGTATCAGCTTTCTCCTTGGCCTTATGAGCCAGTAAGCCTTTCNNCCTCGCCGTTTATCTTCACAAACACCCGATCGATTCGTGAAGGCCTTTCGATCAGCATAGGAATAGCGAATTTAAAATAATAGTCTTCGGAAATCGGCACCGGAATATGTCCATATTCGATATCTGCAGAATCGGGACCATCATATAATATCTGAACAAGATTGAGGTCCTTATCAGTCCTCAACCTCAGGTTCAGCGCTTCTTTCACCGGAGCTCTTCCGGTCAGGGCGACAATGCTCAATATCGACCCATTCTCGGAATAATATCTAACCTCAGGCATTGGAAAATCGTATACATCCGGCTGGCTTTTGAAAGCGCTTACCATATATTCGTAAGCTATACGCGCATTGTCATAATCACCCTCGGAGGCATACAGATGCATACCCAGATAACGAGCGAAAGCGTCATTATTGAAGCGTACATCGGGAACTTCATATTTCAAGCCGGACAAAACCGTATCCTCATCGGCAGTTTTCTGGAATTGCTGAGCAAGGTCAACATATTTCTGCTCCAATAACTCCAGCTTAAGATTTGCCCTGCGCACCTCCACGAAGGCGGCCTCGGCATCATCCATCGCCAGATAATTAAGCGCTTTGAAGATATTCGTATACAGGACTTCGTAATCCTCGCCGGGATACT
>JAABVY010000109.1:0-229 GCA_011777135.1 Candidatus Zixiibacteriota bacterium
AATCCACGTTCCTCTCCTGCGCGATTAGAATACGCAAAAACGTTTTCATCAACACTTCCATCCTGTTTGTAGAGGTCATAGAGCAGAAAATCCGAGACATCAGCAAACAGATATCGTTTGTGAAGCAGAGGAAATATTTCATTATTGTGTCTATGGACGAGGTGTTCATCAGGTGATTCATCCCAGTAAGCTCTGCGATACTCCATGCCGTATTTCTCGGTAAATCCCT
>JAABVY010000109.1:292-599 GCA_011777135.1 Candidatus Zixiibacteriota bacterium
GGCAGATTCCAAAGTATTTATCACCTTTGCCAAACTGAGCTACTGCTGTTTCCTCATCTGGATTATTCATGAAATTCACATAGCGTTTAAGGATCTGGGGATCAAACTCAAGTGTATTTTTAATCAGTTGACGATACTCGGCATTCTTTTCGTCCCGAAGCATATTCATAAATGCGCTATTGTAGACGCGGTGCATTCCGAGAGTGCGGACGAAATAGCCCTCCATCAGCCAGAAAGCCTCAGCCAATAGAAGTGTATCCGGGACTTCTTCAGCAACCCGGTCTACAACCTCCCGCCAGAATTCATT
>JAABVY010000109.1:645-1171 GCA_011777135.1 Candidatus Zixiibacteriota bacterium
TTTGATAATGTTTCTTGGAAAGTGTCATGGCAGCATCGAAACGGATAACCGAGAACATCCGGGCAACATGGAGAATTGTCTGAATTGCCGCCTCCCGGACCTCGGGATTCAAGTAATTCAGCTGGGCGGTATCGTTCCAGGGCATTGATGTTCCATCGTTCCCGTGGTAGACAAATTTTTCCTCGCCTGTCCAGGTATCCCTGCGTTTGAAAACTACTGCTGCGTCGCTGCGGTCGTAATAATGATCTTCAATCTTTATCTCCACCCTGGAATCTTCAGAGAGATTTTCACCATTGAAGGAATAGGAAGGGAAGGGACTGTAGTCCAGTGAGATAAACCATTCAGGGTGTTCGATGAGCCATTTGGAATAAATCCCGACATGGTTTGGTACCATATCAGCAGCCAGCCGTATGCCTCGCTGCCAGGCACGCTTTTTTAGTTCCTGATACGCATCATATCCACCCAGGTCATCGGCGATCACGTAATCATACAGCGAATATGCGGAGGAAACTGCTTCGGGGTTTCC
>JAABVY010000109.1:1186-1375 GCA_011777135.1 Candidatus Zixiibacteriota bacterium
TCCCGTCAGTTGTTTGATGCGTTTGGATGCATTGCTTCTTTCCCATAAACCGATTAACCATAATCCAGTGAAGCCTCGTGAAGCTAATTTATCTAGCTCAGCATCGGGAACCTGATCTAACCTGTAAATATCTTTCTGATAGGTTTTTGATAACTGGTCAAGCCAGACATACGTATTTTTTGCAATTAA
>JAABVY010000176.1:0-7706 GCA_011777135.1 Candidatus Zixiibacteriota bacterium
ACCGGGTATTTTGTATTGATGTTTCTTCTCTTGCTTCCGGTATTTATGATGAATAATTGCGATTGCCGTTTGAAGCAGGAAAAGCTCATCGAACGCAAAACGGTTTCGTGCTTCCCGCAGGGCTTCTTCTGATTCGGGGAAATGTACCTGTTTCAAAGCCCGGTCGATTAAGGGCAGATTCAACTCGGACCGAATCATCTCCGGCAGGACATCTTCGAGCTTGTCGGCATACATCCCCATGGCGTTATTGATAATGCGCCGTAAACCCCGGCTGTTCAGCCCCGCTCTGATCCAGGCAGCATTGGAGCTGTATAATGGCACGATTCCCACAGTATGCAGGAGGTTTTCTGTGTCGCCGATTTCCTGCAGGATTTCATATTCAGGATGAACCATGTTCAGACCCCGGAATTCTCCGACTTCCCCTGTAACCGAAAGCACCACATTCTTTTTGATTATATTCTTTAAATAGTTATGCCCCCTAAACCAGGTCAAAGAGAGATTGCCTGAACCGTCTGTAATAATCGCCTCAAACACCTTTTTACGTCCGGGAATCGAACCTGAAGTCAGGACCTTGCCGAGTACTGTGGCGTTATCTCCAACCTTAAGGCTCCCGATCTTCTTTACATTAGTGCGGTCGAGATACTTGCGGGGAAAGTAGCATAGCAGATCATAAATAGTCTGGATCCCTTCCTTCTCAAGCAGCTCAGCTTTTTTGGGTCCGACACCTTTCAGGAACTGCAATGGCGTCTCGGGATTTCCATTTTTATCTTGCATATGTTCAAAAATGGATTTTTAAATAGATTTGGCAAGTTTAAACGAAATATTTGTTACACTGTATTATATATGGACTTAGCAGCGGGGAGGCAACGATATTTTGATATTCAGGGGAATACATCACAAAGTTCATTGTATAAGAGAAAAGAATGAAGATGGAAGGAGAATCTCATGAAAAGAGGGATCNNGATCTTGCAGTTACGGTATATAATCAGAATCTGGGAGTGGTAAAGGATCAGAGGGCAATCGAATTCCAGAGGGGAAAATTCGAGTATTCACTGGTGGATGTACCCAGCCAGATTGATCCAACATCCGTGCATTTCAAGCTTTTGCAGAACCCGGATGGGGCAGCCTTACTGGAGCAGAATTACCGCTATGATCTGGTCGGATTCAATAAAATTCTGGATAAATATATTGATAAAATGATTGAGATGGTTCATGAGGACGGTCAGATATATTCCGGAACATTATTATCTCACGATGGCAATACTATCACCNNAGAAGATTACCAAATTCGATTTTCCCAAACTGCCCGAGGGCCTGATTACCAAGCCGACTCTGGTCTGGCTATTCGATTCGGAGCTTTCCGGAAGCCAGGAATCGGAAATCTCGTATATGACCAGGGGTATGAACTGGCATGCTGAGTACATTGGTATTGTATCAGATGATGAGAAGATGCTCAATCTGGCAGCCTGGGTCTCAATCGAAAACAATTCCGGGGCAACTTATGAAGATGCGAAACTGAAGTTGGTTGCAGGTGATGTCAGCATTATTAAGAAAGAAGTAGAATATGGGCTTGGAAGGGGTTTTGAGGCCGCTGTTGCCATGCCCAAAGTCGGTTTTGAGGAAAAGCCGTTTTTCGAGTATCATCTTTACACTCTACCCAGAACCACGAGCCTTGCGGATAAGGAAATCAAGCAGATATCTTTATTCGAGCCGGCTACAACTCCGGTCACTAAGAAATATGTTTACCGAGGCGGCGAGGATGTACGCGTCAACCTTGAATTCGAAAACTCCGAGGAAAACGGCCTTGGCATGCCTTTACCGGCCGGCAAGGTGCGTGTGATGAAACGTGATTCCGATGGATCGCTTGAATTTGTGGGCGAAAATCTTATAGATCATACCCCGCGTGATGAGAAAGTCGAATTGTATCTGGGCAATGCCTTTGATCTTGTAGGTGAGCGCACTGTTACGGATTCGCGCAAGATCTCCCGCTATGTTCAGGAAGAGGATGTGGAAGTCAAATTGAGGAATCATAAGGAGGATCAGGCGGTCGAGATATTGGTCAGGGAATATATTCGTGGTCGCGAATTTCAGATCCTGAAGAGCAATTTCGAGTATAAGAAGAAAGATGCACATACAGTTGAATTTGTAGTGCCGGTGAAGCCGGATGAGGAAGTTACACTAAATTATACAGTTAGGATAGAATCGTAAAACTATGCATGATAATTATTTCACAAAGTATTTGACATTCGGTATGAGGATTGTTAAACTTGAAAAAATTCTAATTGAAAACAGGAGGAAACCGGTTTGAAAAAGATATTAATTGTTATTATAACATTCTTATTTATCGCCAGCTCGCTGGGGATCGCCCAGGATAGACGTCTCGGTTATGACGGCTACCTTCGCTCAGCCAAGATTTATCTTCAATTGACGCCAAAAGATTATAAGAAGGCGGCAGAGATGCTGGAGGCTGCAATCAAATATTATCCAGATCAGCCGCCGATCGAGGCCCATTATGTTCTGGGTACGATCTACGCCGACAAGAATCTCTTCGAGGAGATGCGTAAGGAATTCGAATATGTGCTGACTATATGTGATACTGCACAAAGTGAAGATATACAGGATGAATGTGATAAGGAAGACTATGTCGAAAATATTCAGGACGTTCTGGCGTCTAAATGGATACAGCAATACAATAACGGCGTGAGCACATTAAAACGGGCCAGGGATCAGGATGCCAGCTGCGAACCCATAGAGGATTCGATCCTTAAAGCCGAATGCGACTCTACTGCGATGGATCTTTATATGCGCGCCGCCGAGTCTTTCCAGATATCGACAATGATACTTCCGGATTCGGCCCAGGGCTGGATCAATCTGGGACTGATATATTACAGCATTGACAGCACCGATAAGGCGCTCAGCTTTTACCAGGAGGCATTGCAGATAAACGATCAGGATTTATCGTTACTTTCTAATATGTTCTCGATCTATTTCAATACCGGCCAGTATGACAGCGCTATTGCAATTGGAAAGAAGATGATGGAACTCGAACTCACTCCTCAGAGCCGCGCCGATATGCTCTACAATATGTCTATCGGCTACAACGCCCTGGATGAAATCGACAGCGCCATTGTATATCTGAAGAAGTCGATCGAGATTACTCCTGACTCACCGGATGCACTGTACAACCTCGGAGCATTTATCATTAAGAGCGCGGCAGATCTCGTGAATAAGCTTGGCGAATTGCAGGACTCTGTCGAGGTTAATGCCGCCAAATATGAACCGATCAGGGATTCCATCAATCAGGAAGTCAAGGTTAAGTACCGTGAAGCCGCGGATGTCTTCGAGCAATGCGTTGAGCTTGATCCTGATAATATGGAGGCCCTGGACTGGCTTGGACAAGCTTATTTCTTCCTCGAGGAATGGGATAAATCCAAAGAAGTCTCTCTGAAAATTATAGATCTGGAACCGGAAAATGAAGATGCCTGGTGTCAGCTGCTTATTATTTATCTCAAGGAGAACAATAAGGAGAAGATTCAGGAAGCCCGCGAACATTGTACCCGATATGACAAGAAGAAACAATAAAATACATTGATCTTTCAATCAGGCAGCCCGATGCAGGGCTGCCTTTTATTTTTTCAAACATGATCGTAGAAGTCGTAATATTTAATGGTCCGCCTAAACCCCTGAGTTATAAATATGCAGATGCGGAGGATTCCAGTCTTGTGGAAGGCCAGCGTGTACTGGTACCGCTTGGAAAGCGGAAAGCCTTCGGCATTGTATATTCAATTTCAGAAGGGGATGAAGAGGGACTGCGCGGGATTGCCGATGTAATTGACCGGAAGCCATTGATTGACAATACAAGGCTCGGCCTTCTGAAATGGATCTGCAGATACTATTATGCCTCTCCGAGAGATGCTGTCGGGCTTTTTCTGCCTCGCATGCTTACAAATCCCAATATGCTTACCATCCATTCGCTTGTCGGAAAACAGGATGTAGCAGATTTAGAAATTGATGACCCTGATAAAAAAAGTCTACTGGCGTATATCGCCTCCCGAAAGAAGATCAAGCTCTCGACTGCCAGAAAAAACTTCAATCTGAAAAATTTCTATCCCATTCTTGAAGATCTTGAAAAAGATGGATTGATTAAGGTCGGGTATCTTCCTCCAAAGAGAAATCGTGAAATAAATTTAGAAGATAAACCGGATTCCATTGATGCCCAGGAACTCATGCTCAATGCTGAGCAGGAACAGGCCTTTAAGGACATATCCCAATCGATTCACAAAAGCAAATTTCAATCGTATCTCTTATTCGGTGTGACCGGATCGGGTAAATCCGAGTTATACCTCAAGCTAATCTGGCAATGTCTGGGAGAAGGTAAGACCGCGCTGTTGTTGCTCCCGGAAATTGCGGCGTCAGAGGAGTTATATCAGAAGATCCGAAATCGCCTGGGGGAAAAGGTCTGCCGAATTCATTCTGGCCTGAAACCCACAGAGAGAATGGTAATCTGGGAACAGATCAGGTCGGGCAACTTTAAAGTCGTTGTGGGGCCTCGTTCGGCGCTCTTTGTGCCGATGAGGAATCCCGGAATTATAATTGTCGACGAGGAACATGACAGTTCATATAAGCAATCCGGATCATCGCCCATGTATCATGGACGGGATCTGGCCCTTATCCTCGGTAAGTCAGTCTCATGTCCGGTAGTCCTCGGGAGCGCAACGCCCTCGGTTGAAAGCTGGCATAATGTCAAAAGCGGGAAGTATAAGCTTTTGCGCCTGGAATCACGCTGGGACAGCCGTACTCTTCCCAGGATTCAGCCCGTGGAATTCGCTTTTTCTCCTGCCGGAAGCACTATCTCAGATGAACTTCTCCAGAAGATGAATGATGTTCTGAAGAAAGACGGCCAGATTATGCTGCTGTTAAATCGTCGCGGTTTTGCTCCTACGGTCAAATGTTCGGACTGCGGCCACAGCCTGAAATGTCCAAATTGCTCTGTCGGCCTGGTATATCATCGCATTTCCAGCTCGCTCAGGTGCCATTTCTGCGATTATGAATCGAGGATCACAGACACCTGCCCTGAATGTTCGGGGAGGTCGTTCCAATATTATGGTGTGGGGACACAGAAGCTGGAAGACGAGATCTCTGTTGCCTTTCCCAGTTTACCATATGCCAGAATTGACCTCGATTCGGTAACGCAAGGAAGAAACCTGCCCAGGATCCTGCACGATTTCAGGAAAGGAAAAATCAAGATTCTGCTCGGTACCCAGATGATTGCCAAGTCATTCGATTTCCCGCATGTCGCGCTGATGGGAATACTTTCTGCCGATTCATATCTGGAATTTCCGGATTTCAGGAGCAGGGAGAAGACCTTCTCGCTTCTTCTGCAGGCCTCGGGCAGGGCCGGAAGGGGAAAGTTTCCGGGCGAGGTAATAATCCAGCATTCGGAAATCTACAAGCAGTTTATAGAAAATGTCTCCGAGGATCGTGTCAGCGAATTCCTGGATTATGAACTCGAATCCCGCCGGGAACTTCAATTTCCGCCCTTCAAGCACCTGATAATATTGCATCTAAGATCAGCCAACCTTGCCAATGGTGAAAAGGCAGTAAATGCGCTGAAGGCTCTCTTCCGCCAGCATGAAAAACATTATTCGAAAGTATTCGATCTTCTTGGGCCTGCCGAATCACCGCTCTTCAAGGTGCGCAATAATTATCGCTGGCAATTTCTGGTGCGCACAAAAGCAGTCTTCAAGGCCCTGGAGATAATAGACTATATACTCAATCTGGATTACACAAAAAAGGTCCTCGCACGCATGGCAGTTTCAGTCGATGTCGACCCGATTGACATGCTCTGATCTGCCAACAAATGCGGATTTGCGCATAAAATAAAAGCTTGACCGTGAGAACCTAAAAGATTAGCTTGATGGCCTATGAAAGCGGAAAAAAATCAGGTTCAGACGGGGATCACCCTCCAAGATATCAAAGACGATTCAATGGTTCAGGCCCTGGTTTCCAAAGCTGATGAGAACCTTGGGGTTATGGGCTATACTGAGCACGGCGACCGGCATTGCAGTCTGTCGGCCAATATAGCTTACAATATACTCAAACGTCTGGGCTACCCCGAAAGAACAGCCGAAATCGCAGCTATTGCTGCATATATGCATGACATGGGTAATGTCGTTAATCGCGATTATCATGCCCAGACGGCGGCTATTCTTGCATATGATATTCTTTCCAAGAAAGGCATGGCTTCCGACGAAATCGCAGAAGTTATGGCCGCGATCGGAAATCATGACGAGAAGGATGGTTCACCTGTTTCAGCCGTATCCGCGGCGGTTATATTGGCGGACAAGACCGATGTGCATTTTTCGCGTGTCAGGACCACCGATTTAATCAAACAGGATATTCATGACCGGGTCAACTATGCCGCCAAATCATCATTTTTGAATGTTGATGCAGAGAAAAAACGTGCTCTGCTGCAGATAAAAATCGATAATACAGTTTCCTCCGTGATGGAATATTTTGAGATCTTCCTGAGCCGCATGGTGGTCTGCAGGCGGGCGGCGGAGTATCTTGGTTTGAAATTTGAGGTTGAAATAAACGGATATAAGCTCTTATGAGTGATAAGAAATCATTTACATACGCCTCGGCGGGAGTGGATATCGATAAAGCCGATGCCGCCAAGTCGAAGATCAAAGCATTGATAGAATCAACATTCAATAAAAATGTCGTGGGCGGATTCGGTCATTTCGGGGGATGTTATTCAGGCAAATTCGAGGGTTTTGATGATCCTATAACCGTATCATCTTCCGATAGTGTCGGCACCAAGATCAAGATCGCCTGCATGATGAAAAAATATGACACTATCGGAATAGATATAGTCCATCATTGCGTCAACGATATTGCGGTCATGGGTGCACAGCCGCAGTTTTTTCTCGATTATATCGGCATCGGGAAACTCGAGCCCGGTACGATTGAAGAAATAATCAAAGGGCTGGTAATCGGCTGTAAAAATGCCGGGACTGCTTTGATTGCGGGTGAAACTGCAGAAATGCCGGATATTTACAATTCCGGTGAGTTTGACCTGGCCGGATTTATTGTCGGGGTAGTGGATCGAAATAAGATTATCGATGGCTCGAAGATCGAGCCGGGCGATATTGTGCTGGGTTTCAAATCCAATGGTCTGCACACCAATGGCTATACATTGGCGCGCAAGATCGCATTTGAACATATGGGCTGGGCTCCCGATAAGTATATGGATGAACTCGGGATGTCGATCGGAGAGGCCCTTTTAACTCCGCATAAGCTTTATCTTCCTGCAATCGAAAAGCTTCGAGATCAAAGTTTTGTCAAGGGCTTTGCGCATGTTACGGGCGGCGGAATAGTCGGGAATCTGAAGAGGATATTCAGGGAAGGCCTAACATTTGAGGTAAATGCCTCAGCGTGGGAGATTCCGCCAATATTCAAAGTCCTGCAGGAAGCTGGAAATGTTGAGCCGAAAGAGATGTTTAGAACGTTTAATATGGGAATAGGTCTGGTGTGCGTAGTGTCAGAGGATTCGGTTGGAAAGGTCGAAGACAAATTCGTTGATTCCGAGAACAAACCGATCAGAATCGGCCATGCAATGAAAGGCGAACAGCCGCGATTAAACTTGAATCAATAACTCTTCCGGGATAAATCCAGTTTGGAAAAAAAATCCGACCATAAGAACA
>JAABVY010000176.1:7711-14414 GCA_011777135.1 Candidatus Zixiibacteriota bacterium
GGCCTATCCGCCGGTTCCACTGGGATTTTTGGGCTATCTCTGCCTGGTCCCGATGATTGCGATTACCTCCGGCACCGGGTTTAAAAAAGGTTTCCGGAGCGGATATCTATTCGGGGTATTACAGGGCGCCATCCTGCTCTACTGGGTGGGAGTCGGCATTCGCTCTTATGCCGCTTCGGCCGAGCTGGAAAGTGTTTTTGTAGAAATATTTCTTAATTATATCGCACCCATCGGGGCGCCGATTGCATTATCACTCATCCATGCCCTCTTTCTGGCAGTTGCCTTTGGGGTGTATGGATGGATTTCGAAAGGCGGCAATGGATATATTTTCGCTTTTCCATTTGTGTGGATATCTGTAGAATATATCCGCACTCTCTCCGAATTTGCTTTTCCATGGGTACAGCTGGCCTACACTCAGTCGATGTATGTCCCGATGATTCAGACCGCCTCATTGTGGGGCGATCTGGGTGTGGGTTTCTGGATCGCGCTTATTAACGTGCTCCTTTATCTGGCATGGAAATATCGGAAATCGGCCGGACTCGCCATCGGCTTTGTCGTGGTAGTCTTAATCCTTATCGGGGCAAACCTGATCTATGGCAGCACGGTTAGATATGAACCGGAGGGAGAGAAAATCGATGTGGCCCTGATTCAGGGTAATATTACTTTGCCTGAGAAATTCAGTGATGGAAGTCTGGTACTGAGCCTGAACAGGCATATGGAAATGGTCGAACCGCTAAAGAAGGATAGTGTTGACTTCATCATTTTTGCGGAAACTACAATTCGCGAATTCCTGATGAGAAGGGGCAGCGCTTGGCCGCCGCTGGCCAGTATCGCCCGAGAGAAGGACGCTCATCTACTGGTGGGAACCTTTGATGCCGAAAGGAGGGATGACCGCTTCTGTGCCTATAACAGCGCGGTTCAGATCGAACCCAACGGTATGATGAAATATGTTCATCATAAAATCAGACTGGTACCATTTTCGGAAAAAATTCCGTATAACCAGTATTTTCCATTTATAAACGAATTTCATTTCGGACAGTCTGACTTCTGCATGGGTGATTCACTTCCGATTTTCGACATCGGGTACGGAAAGTATGCCGTGATGATCTGTTTCGAGGTCGGATTTTCCGACCTGAACCGAAAGGCGGTCGAGAAAGGCGCGAATTTTATGGTGACCATTACCAATGACACCTGGTGGGGAATATCGGCCGGACCATACCAGCATGCTTATATGGTGCCCTATCGGGCGGTCGAGAACAGGCGCTGGTACGCCCGCTGCGCCAATTCCGGATTCTCCTTTTTCTGCGATCCAACCGGCAGAATTGCTGACCTGGGAGAACTTTTCGAAAAGATGGTCATCAAGGGAGATATCTACCCGATCGAAAAAAAGACATTTTTTACACGGCATGGCCTATGGATGCCGAAACTTATTTTGTTATTTACATTTTTATTAATATTGAATCGAATAATTATCAAAATAGTAAAAAGAATTAGATGATTTTGATTATGAAGAGGTTACCTCTATTAATACTTATCATGGCTGTCCTGCCGGCCTCCCTGCAGGCACTGGAATGGCAGACTTATACCAACAGCAATAATATTACCTCGTTTGCACGAACCGGGGATGGCAGTTTCTGGGCATCTTCATCCGGCGGGGTCATGCATTTTGATCCCGGCACCGGTACTTTATTCAAGTATGTCAATACCAATGGCCTGGGTGGAATAGATATCCGCGCCAGCGCCTATTGCAGTACCTGCGTCTGGTTCGGGTCAGTAAATGGAAGGCTTTCTCGCTTTAATCCGGGGAATAATGAATGGCAGCAGTTCCTGTTTTTCGATCGGGACGGTACCCCTCTTGAAATAAGCCAACTTCAGGCCGACGGCGAGTTCTTGTGGGTTTCGCACAATATCGGCCTTTCACTGTTTGATACTGAAAGACATGGCGGTGAAATCAAAGAGACATACAGGAGATTCGGCGATATACCTCCCGGAACAGGGGTCAACAGCATGCTTCTGCTGAACGACACCATCTGGCTGGCAACCAGTATGGGAATTGCCTATGCTCCCAAATCGGATCCTAACCTGCTCGATTACACGCACTGGTATTCATTTAACCGGGATACATTGCCCGGACTTCCCTCGGAAGATTTTAGAGATCTATTGGTTTATGACAATAATATATGGGGCGTCCTGCCGGATATGATTGTCGAACTCGACAGGGCAGGCAGCATGATTAGCATCGGCAGGACAATCGAGCCCGGCAGTCCTGTTCACTCTTCAATCGTCTCGCGTGATACCTTATATATCGGCTCAAGCGCAGGGAGTCTATATTCATGGCATAACGGTATTCTGGATCAAATTGAGCTTTCATTCGGGCCGGACAGCGCTATTACCGCCCTGATTGCTGATGATCTCGAGGGTGTAATCCTTGGTACCAAAGGTCAGGGGATATATGTTCACAGCGGCAGAGAATGGAATTCCTATCGGTCTCCCGGACCGGCCAATAATAATATGGCGGATATAGAGTCATCTCCCGACGGAAAAATCTGGATTGTTCATGAAACTGATCTGGTCTCCTCATTTAATGGCGAGACCTGGGAGTCGTTTTCAATAGGAGGAGGGGGAATGCTGACAGTCGAACCCGGTACGAGCGGTAATATCTGGATTGGCACATTCGGGCGCGGAACATATGAGATTGATGGAAGTACAGTCACCAGATATGATACGACTAATACCAGCCTGATCGGAAACCGTGATAATCTGCCTGCCAGCCTGAACTTCATAGTTATACCGGATATTCATTTAGATGCCAATAATATTCTCTGGTTTGCCTGTTATAGAGGACATTTCAAACGGCCGATTTCGTTTTATGATCAGAGTGACGGGATCTGGGAGTATTATCAATATGACGGATTCAATCTCGAGGCCAAAATAAGCTCGATTTATTCCGATGGCAGCGCTGTCTGGGCCGGTTTCGAGGATGATGGTCTGTATCGCATCTTTTACGGTGATGATCCATTTAACAAGAGCAATATCGAGTTCACCCATTATACAAGAGATTCGCTACTTCCCTCTGAAAATGTGAGTGTCGTCACAGGAGAAAGAAAAGGCAGAATATATGTTGGGACCGATATGGGGATGGCGTTTAAAGATCCGGAGGATAGATTCTTCTCGAGGATACTCCTCCCGGAGGGGATTGGGCCCCAGATAACGAAAATATTATTCGACCAGCGCGGCAATATGTGGGTAGGAACTGAATCCGGTCTGGCATTTAGAAAGGCGGGACAAACAGACTTCGATGTTTTTACCACGGCAAACAGTGATATAACTTCTGATAGAATAAACTCCATTACTATCGATTCCCAGCTTCGTCTTTGGGTCTTGACAGACGCAGGAATCTCAGTTATTACATACGATATAGGGGCGGTTACCGATGTAGCGGATGAGGTTTATGCCTACCCGAATCCATATATTCTTACAGATGACAGCGAGAATCTTCAATTTAATTTCTCTGGAGAAGTGCCGATCGACATTTTTAGCCTTGATGGAAGCAAAATAAAGACTATCTTCTCAAACATAGGCTGGGATGGAACGAATGAAAACGGTGAGAAGGTAGCTTCCGGCATGTACCTGTTTCTTATAAGGGATACTGAAGGAAATTCGCATACCGGAAAGATCGCGGTGATCCGCAAGTAAATATGATTGAATATTATCCGGTCATGCTCGAAAAGCTTGACCAAGAAAAGTGGGACTCATTAGTTAGAAATCAGGGGTTTGTATTTCAACTGACCGCCTGGCTGAAGACCTGGGAACAGTCCTTCCCCTTTAAATCTTCAGTTTATCTAGCAATCGACAATGGTGAGATTGTGGGGGGGATGCCCTTTTGTATCCGAAAGAAATTCAAGTTCAAGGAAGCTTATTCGATGCCGCGGGGATGCTACGGAGGAGCCCTTTTGAACGAGGACGAAGACCCGGACATAAAGAATACCATCGAAACCGAATTTACATACTGGTGCCTGCGTGAGGAATTTACCCGCATAAATATTATCGAGTTTTCGTCGCAGGTTAATACCAATCTCGATACGTATGATGTCAAACCGCTTTCCACGCATCTTTTAAATTTGAAATACTCATCCTCAGAGCAGCTGGAGAAAATGGCCAGTTCCCATAAGCGTAACCTCCCCAAAGCTGTCGAGAAGGACTTTGCCACCGAGATTATTCAGGACCGCCAGGGTGTGAAAGCTTATTTCAAGATGATAGAGGAAACCGCAAAACGCCAGGGGCGTCATCCATTCTATCGGCTGGAGTTCTATAATGCATTGCTGCAGAATTTCGAGGATGATGATACTCTTTACTGGCCAATAGTATACCTTGATGACAGGCCGCTGGCTTCGGCCATTGTCTTCATCCATCGCAACATGGCTGTCTACTGGGATGGAGCATCAAATGAAGAGGCGCTGGAGAAGGGCGCCAACTTCTACCTGTTCTGGAATCTGATTCAGATGTTGAAAGGAATGAATATTGAAATATTAAATTTCGGCGCCAGCCCCCGGAAACATCCCGGCCTGCGTAGATTCAAGGCCGGATGGGGCGCTGAGAGAATGCCATACTTTGAGTACAATTACCAGAAGCCCATTTCCAGGCTCGCCCGAAAAGTCAAAGGTTTCTTCTGATGCGTCTGATGTTGGCCGGTGATATTCGGCCTGTCCATCTGAGAAGATACGCCGAATATTTCAGGAAGCGCGGGCATGATGTGGCGGTGGCATCCGCCGAAAGAGCGCCCGATTACATTCCGGATTACCCGCTCAAGGCTCTAAATGCTCCCGACGTCATAAAATATCCCATGGCGGTTTTTTCTTTCAGGAAAGCCATTGCAGATTTCAAGCCTGATATTTTGAATTGCCATTATGTTCCCAACTATGGTCTTTTGGGCGCCATGTCGAGATTCCATCCACTGGCAATTTCTATCTGGGGATCAGACATCCTGGTCTCTGCAGAAAAATCGAAATTCCATCGTTCGCGTGCGCGCTCGATAATGCAGAGGGCGGATCTGCTGCTTACGGATGCTGAGATGCTATCTGAGGCAGCTCGAAAAATCATCGGTGATAATAGAAAAATGATTACCGTGCCGTTTGGAGTGAAACAGGACTTGCTTGGAAGGGGCCTTAAGAGAATTATTGAAGAGAAGGATAAATTGAAGTTAATTTCAACTCGTCAGATGGTACCTGTTACCAGGGTTGGCGATTTTATGGAAGCCTTGAGTCTGCTTAAGGGCAAAGTCAATTTTGAGGCTTCCCTGATTGGAGCAGGTCCGCAATATGAAAGCCTGAAGCAAAAATGCAGTGAGTCTGAATTGGACAATGTCGTTTTTTATGGCGCCGTTCCTCATGAAGAGCTTCTGGACAGGCTATTGGATTTCGACATTTATATCTCATGTTCCTCGTCCGATTCAACCTCGGTATCGCTTCTGGAGGCCATGGCTTCAGGACTTTTCCCGATAGTCTCTGATATAAGCGGAAACAGGGAATGGATAAGGCATGGAGTGAATGGACTGCTGTTTGAAGTTGGTAATAGTTACCATCTGGCTTATATGATAAGGCAGGCTGCAGGAGATTTCGAGTTACGCAGGAAAGCGGCGCGCAGAAATTTTGAGATCATTCAGGAAAAGGCAATTTGGGAAGATAATATGGCTGTGGTAGAAAAGGAGTTCGAATCGCTTGCCTCGAAAAGCTAAAAATATATTGATTGTCTCATACTACTTTCCGCCTATGGGGCTGGGAGGAGTGCAGCGGGCCGCCAAAAGTGCCAAGTATCTTGCGCAGGCCGGATGGAATGTACATGTGCTGGCAGGTGATCCTGATAACTACCCGATAAAGGATAAGTCGCTGCTGGATGATCTTCCTGAGGAAGTTGAGATAAACTACCTGAACGACCCGATAGCAGTGCATGCAAAACTGAAAGCCGATCATGATTACATATTGAAAGGCCGCTCGAATTTTTTGCGGCGCATTGTACAAATTCCGGATTCGAAAAAGTTCTGGGCCGACAGGGCAACAAAAACCGCAGAGGAAATTATCCATGAACATTCGATCCCTTACCTTCTGACAACTTCCCCGCCGCCCTCGGTACATACAATTGGAATCAATCTGAAACGGGATTTCCATATCTCCTGGCTGGCTGATTTCCGGGACCCCTGGTTCGCTGATTCAGAAAAACCTATCACGTTCCTGCATAAATCTCTCCAGCAGAATCTTGAGAATAATATAATCGAATATGCCGACTTGATTACAGGTGTGACCTCAGCTCACGTCAGTGGCCTGCAAGAAAGATATAAGCAGTTCAAGAATAAGATACATCACATTCCCAATGGGTTCGACAGAGATGATTTTGAAGAGCTGAAGGAATCATTTCCGGAGAAGCTGATCCTTGCTCACGGCGGAACGCTCTGCAGCTCTCATACAGTCGAGGCATTCTTCGAAGCATTGCTGACATTGGAAGAGGAGGTGCGGTCCGGGGTAGAATTCTGGCAGATTGGTGCGGTAGACCAGGGAATCCATAGCATGCTCCTCTCCCGCTTTGCCGATAAAATCAAGATAGAATTCATGGGATACATGAACCATAAGCACACATTAAGGCAACTCGCCAATTCATCGGCTATAGTCGTATTTGGCGGAGTGGACAGAAAAAGTCTCAATATTATTCC
>JAABVY010000176.1:14492-16139 GCA_011777135.1 Candidatus Zixiibacteriota bacterium
TGCTTATAGGGCAGGAACTCTTTTTAATCATTCGCGTCTTTCCGAAATTCAGAGATATGAACGGAAGTATCAGGCTCGGCAGATGGCCGAATTGCTGGAGTCTATTTGATGCTGATCAGTGTGATAATACCTCTCTATAATGGCCATGAGGTGATTGTGAAATGCCTTGATTCGGTTTTTTCATCGGAAACAGACCATAATATCGAGGTTATTGTTGTCGATGACTGCTCCACAGATGAAAGCGTCGACCTCATCAATCGAAAGGGTTATGATATTTATTTAATGAAGAATGATAAAAATCATGGCTATGCCTATACCGTCAATCGCGGCCTTACCGTTTTTCATGGTGATGCGGCCTTCCTCCTCAACCAGGATACTGAGCTCGAGAAAAATGTGATCCAGCTGTTGGCTTCAAGGTTGTTTGAGGATGACCTCACCGGTATCATCGCACCCCAGCTTGTAAACCTGGATGGCACAGTTCAGCCGTCGGTGCGGTGTTTTCCGCGGCACTCAGATATAATATACCATCACTTAGGCCTGTCCTCAATTTTCAGAGATAATGCGGAGTTGAATAGATGGAAGATGCCCGATTTCGATCATATTTCGGAACGCTATGTCGATCAGCCCGCCTTTTCTGCAGTCATGATTAAACGTACCGCGATAAATGAGGTGGGCCTTATGGATCTGGATTTCCCGCTTTTTTTCAATGATGTGGATTACTGCCGAAGGACAATTGCCGCCGGCTGGAAGATACTATTTTATCCAAAGGCAAAAGTTAAGCATCAGCGGGGACAGGCCATCTCGCAGCGCAAAGTACAATCGATTTATCTATCGCATTTGGCGTTTATCGAGTATCTGCATAAATATTTCAGGAATCTAAGATATGTCATACCCAACTTCCTTTGCAGCTTTTTGCTGGTGGTCTCAGCCCATATCCGCGCGCTATATCACCTGCTGAAAAAATCTTCTACTTCAAAAGAACCAGTTTCCTGACATCGGAGAATTCTGAGGCAGCGAGCCGGTATAAGTACACACCGCTTGGATATCCGGATAAGTCAACCTGAATTTCATGATATCCAGCATCCATGTCCCATTCCTGCAGTTGTATTATTCTTTGGCCTAAGAGATTATATATATCGAGTGAGATATCATCCTGCCCTGGCAGGTAGAATCCTATGGTAGTCGTCGGATTGGCAGGATTGGGATAATTCTGATGTAGCTCATACACCTCCGGCAGGCTGTTATCTTCTTCATCGTCATCAGCATCAAGTGTGATGGAGGTGTATATCTCAGCCTGGTATGGTATATAGCCATCTTTTGATACTGTAAGAATAACACCTGAATCGGCCCCGGCGTCAAATGTCAATTCAATAATTCCATTCAGGTCTGTATAGCCGTATGAAATGAATTCTTTGTCAGTGACAATTGTCACCAGCGCATCCTCCAGCGCCTGGCCATCAGCATTAACCATGATAGTAAGGTCATTCGCGCCCATGGAGATTATGTCGGGATGTTCAACCTCGATTAAACTTGGGGTCGCGGTCCAGATCATCAGTGAAGGATCGCCAAGGATATTCAGTCCATAATTAAGGTCACGGAAATCGGAGTGATATAATTTGCTGATAGTATTGGCCGGGCCGATCCGGT
>JAABVY010000253.1 GCA_011777135.1 Candidatus Zixiibacteriota bacterium
CCTCCGAGATGGCATCGATAGCATTATTCAGGATATTCAGAAAGACCTGCTGCAGTTGCCCCCTGTCACTCTGGATTCCGGGAAGGTCTTGCGGGAAATTTGTATTTATCTTGATATTACGATGTAGAGCTTCCTTTTCAAGAAAGCCAAGGACCTCAGTTATCAATTCCCTGAGATCAAGTGTTTCAATCTTCGTCTCCATCCGTTTCGCAAAGCCCAGGAGCCGATGGGTAATACGGCTGCAACGTTCCACATTTTTGAGTATTGAATTTACGCTTTTAGTGACCTTTTCCCGCATCGGAAAATCATTGCCCACCGAAAGTATATCATTTACCATGCCCGCATTTTCATTTATAATTGCCAGGGGATTATTGATCTCATGAGAGACTCCTGCGGCCAGCCTTCCGATCGAGGCCATTTTATTCGTATACTCGACCTGATGGAGGATTTTGATGCGCTTCGCATCGGCCTCGCGGATTTTGTCGACCATGTGGAATGAGCCCCAGACGATCACGATCAGGATCACGATGATGCTTATGCCAAGAAACCAGACGAGATTGTTGCGGATCGTTAACCAGTTCTGCATGAATGCTTCCGGCTGGATTATTTCTATCAAAATAAAGGGTGAATTTTCGATGAAAGCGTATCCAAGCACATATAAATTATTGGTAGAATCCCTTTGCTCCAGCACCTCGCTGTGAGGCGAATACGGCGGCACCGGAATCGGAGATTTTTCCAGGATATCACCGTGATAACTGGAGGGGGTCTGCAAGATACCGTCCTTATTTATCAGAAAAGCGTCACTTGTAGGCCGCAGGATCTGAGACAGAATTTTCCTGTACAGCATGTCACTATCAATTGTAGCTCGAAGAATGTAATAATCGCCATTGGCCCTTTCATGCAGTACCGCAATCACAAAATGGGGAAGATCCCGGTAGCCCCGAAAAACATCGCTGACATACACCCCTTTTATGCTGACCTCATGAAACCAGTCCTGATCGCGATAGTTCTTGCCCTCCAGTTTATAGGGACCCACATAGGCGACCTGGTTGCCCCGGGAGTCTATCAGGCTGAGGTCTATAAAACCATCGATTGATTCTTTCAGATGCCTGAGAGTATTGGCCAATTTATCATGATCGTAAAGCTCCTCGTAGTTTTTTTCCTTAATGATAAGATCCAAGGCCGCCCTTCTCTCCTCAATGAATGATTCCAGTGAACGCCTGGTATTGGAGGTCTGTCGCGAGATCGGATAGATTAAATCTGCTTTCAATGCTTTCTGGTATTGATGGGAGTTGATGATTGTCATGATTATCAGGGGTGTGATGGCAACGAGTGCGGTCAGGAAGATCGAGTACCTTCTCAGGCGACGGTACCGGAACCGTCCTTCTTGAAAGAGTTTATCCTGATCCTGTACAGAATCCAGATCTTTCTTGAACCACTCTTCAGAAAGTCTCATAATATTTGATCAAAAAAATATCCGAAAGCGCGTTTCTGCCATCAAAGCGCACATTCTATTGAAATATTCTCAATACCAGATGATTAATCCTTGGTCTCATCTGACTTTTTCGAGAGATTTACTTTGGCGTAAGCCTTTTTCATTGTTTCTGCCAGAACATCTATATCAACCGGTTTTTCGAGGTACGCAAACGCGCCCAACTCCAGGGCCCGCTGCTTCTCACGTTCCGAACCATGTCCGGTCAGGATTATAATTTCGGTCTCAGGATGATCTTCCTTGGTGCGTCGCAAAACCTCTATCCCGTCAATACCGGGCATCTTCAAATCCAGTACCATTACCTCAGGTGCATCTTCTTCCACAACCGACAGCGCCTCTTCACCATTATATGCTACAGAGGATTTAATCTGGCGGCTCTGCAGCCTTTCAGAAAGGGTCTGGACAAATTCCACTTCATCGTCAACCAGCAAAGTCTTTTTGGGAGTCTCGAGGTCGACGGGAGGATAAGTCTTGGGCATTCTAAATTTGGGGCCGATTTTAAACTCGACCTCTTCGACGCCGGGCACCTTCCTCGCAATTTTGCGCAGTTCATCTTTATGATGCTCGAGACGCATAACATATTTCTTAAGTGTGATAATGATCTTGCCGTTCTCAGCTGAAACGTCAACATTCTCTTTCTTCTCCACCATCAGAAGCTTGACCTTTGCCGCCAGAACAAAATCCCCCATCGCTTTTTTTGATTGAGGTGTGGTCTGGACAATGTTCTTCTGTGCATTCTCAATTATCAGAGCCACCGCATCATTAACATTCAATGTATGCATGGGCAAAATGATATCATGCAGGGATTCATCCCAGGGAACCACATTATAGAGATAATTCGTCCAGTTCAGACGTTGATCATCGTCTTTTTTAATAATCGATTCTGCTTTATCTTCAGAGATGTCCTCTTTTTCACGCGCTCTTTTAACCCGATAATCGCTTTCGGCTACCAGGCAGACCCGCAGAATATGGGAGATTTCTTTTGGCAGCAGAAGGCCGGCATACCCAAGATAAACCAGATTATCCTCGCTTGCCAGCTTCGCTGCGGCCACCCTGATATATGCTACATTACGGTCTCTATCCTCCAGGATTTTACCAAGAAAGGAAGACGAACCGGTCATGGCCGCCATGAGTTTTTCTTTGGAGACTGAGAATTCATCCGATGCCATCTCAAGGACTTCGGATGATACAAAACGGTACCCCAATTTTTCAGCCAGCAGTTTGGAAATTTCTTCGCCATGGCAATAGGATGCGCTGAAAACTGTAATAACAGACATATATCTCTCCCCAGCCAAAACTACGGCATAAATGTCGCATGGACATTAACAATCCCTAAATAATGATTTTTAATGGACAAATGCAAGTTCATTCTGGAAATCAATTAGAAAATGACGTTAAACGATTGATATTTCACATAATGAAATGCGGCCAATGATTATTAAGCCATATAATGCCTGTCCTTGATATAAGCATCTCTCGTTTTCTCAGAAATCCGGCTTGACAAAATAATTTCCCCGGCTAACGCCTGGATTCTTTTCGGCTTTGCCAAACGCCCCTCGAAAATTACGACTCATCACGGAGTTGCCCTGGAATTCCACGTATTTTCTGATGGTCTTTTCGTCTAAACCAACGCTACTCATAAAATAGCCCGGTGACCATACTGTATTCCCATTTCAGAGCATCTTTGCCAGCCATGTAAAACTGAACTCGCGGATATTTACGGGATCAACATATTATTCGGAATACAGACCTATTCCTCAAAAAAATGCCATGACTTAGGCCACATTTTGGATAGTCCATTTGATGAACTCGTCTCGTCAACCCTATCTTTTATTATTGCCATCAAGATAAAAATCACGTAATATAGATCAATATAACATCAAAGGAGAATATATATGGAGCAAAACTCAGCCGCCAGGATTATGCAAGAGGGTCATGTCTGATCCGAAGCCGTACTCCTGGCCGTGTGCCGGGATTACAACATTGAAAACGATCTGATTCCTAAGATCGCCACCTGCTTTGGCGGCGGAATTGGCAACAGTGGTAGCGTATGCGGAGCGGTAATTGGTGCGGCGATGGCCATCGGCATTGTTCGAAAACAAAGTACGAGTATTGAGGAATGGCTGGCGACAGCCGAAATCGCTCGAGAATTTCGCCGCCGTTTTGAGGAAGAAATGAAAACCATTTATTGTCGGGAATTAACCGGATTGGATTTAACCAAAGACCTGGATAGCGAGAAACTCATGAATTCCGATATAGCTATGAACGTGTGTTTTCCGGCCGTTGCCCATGCCTATCGGATAGTCTCAGATTTATTGAAAGACAATTCATGAATACAGCATCGGATTACTGTCGAGCGGAGAATTAGAATACTGGACAAGTTTGGATATAGTAATAGCGGGGCAGCTTTTTCTGTCGGATTTCGTCCTCATAAGAAATTAATCCAAAAGGATGGATGAGTAGAGATTTAACGGTCTTTTATAATTCATTATCGTAGATAATATTGCTTACTGGTCAAATATTGTTCACCGCGTTGAATAATATTATAAGCTTATCTATGGCCATTTGTGCACCTTGATATCAGGGGGTTCAAGGCCAGACTAAGAGATTGACATGGATGAAAACAATAAGAAGAATAGGTTGGAAGTTATAATTGAAATCCCGATGGGAAGCCGCAATAAATATGAATTCGACAAAGAAAGCGGTCATATCAAATTTGACCGGATGCTCTTTTCTGCAGTTCATTATCCGAGTGATTATGGTTTCATCCCCTCAACCTTAGCTGAAGACGGTGATCCCCTGGATGCGCTTGTCCTGGTGACCGAGCCCACATTTCCGGGATGTCATATTGATTGCTATCCTATAGGTCTTTTCAAAATGGAGGATGAAAAAGGGATCGACCACAAGATCCTCTGCGTGCCCTCAGGAGATCCCAACTGGAATAATATTTCAGGACTCGAGAATGTTCCCGAGCACCTTCTCATGGAAATCGAAAACTTTTTTGAAATCTACAAAAAACTCGAGAATAAGAAGACCATAGTCGAGGGCTGGCGAGAGAAATCTGAAGCTTTGACCGTGATTCAGGAAGCCAAAAGCCGCTTCAAAAATTCCAAATAGCCGATACTTGATGCCTGCCTGTCTTTGAAAGATATAGCTCGCCGCATTGATTCACTTGCTTTCCCAAAATAAGTAAATCTATTGCTCATCATCCATGAATCGAACAAATTTATTAACTGGACAGAAAAAATCCTTGTTTAATGATTAAAATTTACTTTATTATTTTACTAAAGTATCAGCATCATCAGGATTAGGAGGACTTACATGAGAAAGATATTCAAGACGGCTTTTGTCGCCCTGGCATTGGTTACATTAACCATAAATCTTTACGCCCGCACTACGTATACGGGATACTCAGGCGCACCTGGCTCAAAAGGGAACTGCGCTTCTTCCTGTCATGGCGGTTCTGGTGGAACAATCGAGATAAGCGGCTTTCCAACCCAATATGTCCCCGGTCAGACATATACTATAACCATTTCACATAACGGCGGAAGTTCCATCAAGCAGTTCAATGGCAGCTGCAGGATAGGTAGCGGCTCCGAGAATGCGGGTCTTATTGAGGCGGGCACGAATACACAAATATATAATACTAGCGGTGAAACCAACGGTATTCATCTGTCTTCGCGTGATCTTGACAACGGTACTTTTCTATGGACCGCACCCCAGGCAGGAACTGGCGAGGTCACGCTTTATATCGCAGGACATCAGGGCGCGACCTCAGGCCCTAATACCGACTTGACATTATCATCATCTGAGATGGCCACTGATGCCGAGGATGATGAGTTTCTAGCTGTTCCGGATGACTATAGTCTCAATGGAAATTATCCTAATCCATTTAATCCGACCACGTCAATCCAGTTTGATCTTCCGAGACAGTCCCATGTAACAATCGAGATCTTCAATTTGCTCGGGCAAAAGGTGGCCAGACTAACTGATGAGGAATATCCTGCGGGCAGTCATAAAGTCATCTGGAATGGTATGTCATCCAACGGCCAATCAGTCTCATCTGGAATCTATTTTTACCGCATGGAGGCCGGTGAGTTTATCGAAACGAAGAAGATGTTGCTGCTAAAATAGAGAGCTTTCATTGCCGGCAGCCCTGAGATACAACGGCTGTCTCAATATTTAAAATTCAGTATAGTACCAGAATATAAACCGAAATTGAGCCATACTGACCATTCAACCCCCAACCCAATGATCTTGCACTGATGTTAACTTCAACGGGTGTATCTGCTTAGGCTATCGCATGGACAGTACACAATAAGCCAGAAACGGGTCGACACCACACTGTTCCAGGCGGCCTATTGCTTCAGAATCTCATATGGTGATCCCATTCCATCTTCATCAATTAAATATTTCTAAGATCAAGCCGAATATAAAGATACAACACTTTTTCTATGACGCTGCCGTTCTGGAACGACCGGCAGCTGTCGGTTTTTTATGGGAAGCAACTGTCGGGATTTCGCAAATATGTTGTCGTGCTGTAACTTTATTACTTCTCTCCCAAATCTAAAAACTCGGCCGGGTCCTGCAAATACAGGACGCAGGCGTGGTGCGCGGAGAATAATGGATGTACAGATCCCCGGGCACCGGTATAGCCTAGTGCTCCTTGTCGCCTTTATTATAGCTATCACAGGCATTTTAGCGCCGGCAGCTTCCGCAGCGATTGATATAGTCTGCACGTCGGGAGATCAATTTTATATCGATGCCAGTGACAACATTTTTGCTCGGTATGTTTCATACCAGATTACTAATACCGGCCCTGCGGATTATTATGATGTATGGGTAGAAATAGGCAACTTCACCGGGGGTGTGGTCTCCCTTGCCTCGAATGAGACCAATCTTTATTACCTTGACTCTCTTCCGGTAGGTACAACAGAAACCGCATTTTTTTACATTCAGGCCAGCGGCACGACCTCTACTCCCCAAAGCCATACTATCAGTGTTTATGAAGGGGAACCTCCCTCTGGAGTATTTGTCTCAAGCGCATCATTTACCTTTACATCAGTAGGCTCATCCGTATCGGCTGCTTCGAGCAAGGTTACAACAATTGTTTCTGGACCGACGCCGCCGACCCTGGGTGGAATACTCACCATCCAGGTAAACGGCGACTGCGGGATAATCGGCAGAGACGGCTTGATGATCTTCTCCCCGGCTGGATTCCCGGACTGGCTGGCGGACGCCTATGAGTTGGTAGAGACAGAGATAACCTTAAGTGGCGGAATCAATGCCAACCTTACAAATCAGCTTTACTATTCCGCTACCAGTCGAAAGAACGTTTCCTATAGCGCCGTTTACACATTTCGAGTGGCCGGAGTTGCCTCCGGACCGACCGTTGCCAGCCCTGTCGCCACGGTCAGCAGCGGGGCCCGTATGAAGCATGACAAAACAGATGGCTACTACGAGATAGATCCGATCCTTCCCGCAGTCAATCTGCTTACACTCCAAAAGAGCGCACTTCCCTCAAATGTCGTTGGAGGCGACACTGCTACATATACCTTTACTTTTCAGAATTCGGGGGATCTGAATGCTGAAATCGACTCAATTATTGACATATTACCATCCACACCGGGCACTCCAATATATCTTGCCGGCACCAGTCAATTCAATGCTGTTCCCTGCGCAGATCCGGAGGCAAGCGGTTCGCAACTGAAATGGACCGGTCCCTTTCCTGTCGACTCCAGCTCAAGCGCCACACTGTCTTTTGACATGGTCTTTCCTACTGTTGAAGGTGCCTATACAAATCAAGCTTATGCCATGGTCGGAGATATACTTATAGATTCCACTCTTGATCTTACAGATTATGCCCCGGCAGCTGTGACGATAATTGTTGGAATGCCGGACATAATTATACTTAAATCGGCGCAGGTTGTCTCTGATCCCGTTAATGGAAGCACGAATCCCAAGGCGGTTCCGGGCGCCACGATGCTTTACACTGTGACGGTTACTAATTGGGGGATTGGTATGACGGATGCTAATTCTATTTCTATCGGCGACATAATNNCGATTGTATTTGAAGATGGCACACCTCCCTCTGGCATGAGCTACAATTATGAAGGCCTGGGCAGCATCACTGATGACTTGGCATTTTCTGATGACGGCGGCGTGACATACGCCTATACGCCCGTTCCGGATAGCACAGGTTTTGATCCCGCAGTCACAAATATATTGATCAATCCAACGGGCGCATTTGAGGGCGCGGTTGGAGGCAGCTATCCCAGCTTTACGATAAAATTTATGGTTCGTTTACGCTGACTGAAGATCAGAGATGGAGGAAGACCGAAAATATGAGAGGATTTCTCAGCACCATACATAAAAGGGCATTGCAGCAGGATCAATTTCAATTCCTAAAAGGTGATGGTGACTTATGACAGCAAAATATTTTGCAATTTTTTTCTTGCTTGTGATAACTATATTCCTGAGCCCTGACACCCTTATAGCTGAGGGCACACCTTCAGGAACAAATATTGTCAACCAGGCGACTGTCACCTATAGAATCGACTCGACAAATTTCGTTATTAACAGCAATGTCTCTACCACCAGGGTGGTGGAACTGCTGGATGTTAGCGTTCAATGGCAGGACGCCACTCAGGTGATCGTTAATCCGGGAGATACTGCTGAAGTCATAACCTTTGTTGTCACCAACTCAGGTAATGGTAACGACAGTTATTATCTAGAGAATACCAGCAGGCTTGACGGCGATGATTTCGATCCGATTTTAAGAGAGATCTTTCTCGATACCGACAGCGATGGTTTATATGACCCAACCATAGACAGGCAATATATTCGCGGGGCAAACGACCCGGTACTGGATGCCGATCAATCCATCATAGTTTTTGCGCTGAATGATATCCCTTCAGGTCTGCTTGATGGCAGTCTGGGCAACACGCGACTCAGGGCGATATCCACGGTAGGAACAGGTTCCCCCGGTGCGGTCTTCACAGGTGCGGGCGATTTTGGACTTGATGCTGTCCTGGGGAGTTCGGGGGGCGCCGACAATGATCTCGGCACTTACCTGGTATCTAATGTGTCAATAACATTAGTCAAATCAGTAGAGGTCAGGGACGCCTCCGGCGGAAGCAAACCTGTTACCGGTGCTACACTTTCATATACAATCACAGTCACCGCGTCTGGTTCCGGCAGCGCTCGTTCTGTAATTATCACAGACAGCATTCCCGAAAATACATCCTTTGTTTCCGGGACGCTTACTCTCAACTCGATCCCATTAACAGACGAATCCGATGGCGATGCCGGCGATGTAAATCAAACAGCGCCCGGAGTAGTGACAGTCCAACTTGGGGAGATCACGATTCCAGCACGAGAGCAAATAATAACTTTTGATGTAATAATAAACTAAACACAGGAGGTTTTGTGAAAAGTATTGTAGTATCAACAATGCTGATTCTGGCCCTGGCAGCCGCGGCATTCGGCTCTGACACCGAACCCTCAAAGGGAAAGGTCGAAGTCACTGTTGCCGCCGAGAAGGAGATAGAAGTTACCGGGCCGGATGGGAAGACCATGCTGCAGCGTGTTCCTGCAGAGCGTGTCGTCCCCGGCGACGAGGTGATCTATACCATCACATTTATCAATAATGGTGATGAGCCTGCTGAGAATCTGGTCGTCAATAACCCTATTCCCGAGCACATGCAATATGTTCCAGGCAGCGCATCTGACGTCATGAGTGCGATAACATTCTCTGTGAACAACGGCAAAAGTTTCGATGTGCCGGAAAACCTGAAGGTTCAAGATGCCGACGGAAATCCGGTGCCGGCAAAACCGACGGACTTTACAAATATCCGCTGGACTATAAACGAGCCGGTAGCGCCCAAATCAAGCGGCGAAGTCAGCTATAGAGCCAGGCTGGAATAATTTTTTGAAGTTAACATATAAAACCAAACCTTTAATCCTTAAGGGAGGTATGATGAAACCCTCAACTCAATCAACGCTTTCACGGTTGCTTGTCGCCTGCCTGCTTATTCTGGGTTTGACCCAGATGGCGATGGCCCTCGGAACTCCGAGCGGTACAAGCATTGACAACTCCGCCACACTCGACTATAGTGTCGGAGGTGTCAGCCAGACTCAGATCGTCAGTAACACGGCATCATTCCTTGTCGATAACAAGGTCGATCTGACAGTTACCACAGTGGATGGAGCTGCCGTGGTGGTTGTCCCCGGTAGTAATGCCATGGTGCTCACTTATCTGGTCACCAATACAGGTAACACCGTGCAGGACTACTCACTGACCGCTCTGCCCGGCGTGGGGACATTTTATGGCGTGACAGATAATTTTGACGCTACGAATGTCCAGGTGTATGTCGACGGCAATGGTAACGGCGTCTATGATGCCGGCATCGATGTCCAGACCTACATAGATGAGCTTGCCGCTGATGCCATGGTCACGGTATTTGTCGTTGCGGACATACCGATCGACCGTGTCGACTCGGATGGCGCCATCTACGACCTGATTGCCCAGACCGCTCAGGGAGGAACTCCGGGAGCGCAGGGAGCTGATATACTCAATGACGACAATGGTCATATCAGCCCCGGTGGTACGCCCAACGATATTCCGGATGATCCAGCTACCATCCAGATAGTCTTTGCGGATCAAGCCGGTTCCGTAGATGGTCTCCTGGATGGCCGTTTCTCCAGCAGGGATGTCTACGTTGTCGGCTCAGCTATCCTGACTATCTTGAAGAGCTCTGCGGTGATAAACGATCCGTTTAATGGCGCCAGCAATCCTAAGGCGATTCCGGGTGCCACTATTCGTTACACCATAGACATCGCAAATAGCGGCAGCACCAATGCCGACGCGGTTGTTGTGTCCGATCAGATTCCGGCCAACACGACTTTTGTCAGTGCATCTGTGAGCACCGCCAACAGTAATGCCGGTGCGACTATCACAATCGAATACTCCGCTGACGGAGTAGCCTG
>JAABVY010000051.1 GCA_011777135.1 Candidatus Zixiibacteriota bacterium
CCCACGATATTGGAATCAGTATCATACTCGAATACGATTTCATATCCGTAGTTGTCCACATCATCAAAACCGCCATCAGGGCCCTGATAAAGCCTTCTGGGCGTGGCATGACGCAGCCAGCGCAATGTATGCCTCTGGTACTCCAGACCGAATTTGACTTCGTTTTCGGAGTTCAGCTGCGAGGTAATATCGAAGTCAACGCCATAATATGCCGATTGCCTCTTGGTGAAATCATCAAAAAGCCGAGATTCATCTTCTTCGGTTTCAGGATCATCGCCCGGCCAGAACAGCTTGGTATCGTTGAATGTAGGAACCAGTTCAGCTGCATAAGCCCAGGGATCATCGAAAAACACGCCGTCGCCAAGGAATCTGTAGGTCTCGAAATAATTTGCCTTGGCTGTCCAGAACGTTTTCGCGCTGACATTATGGGTAAACTGCAGATAGAATGAATTATTCCTATCCTCAATCTGGACCATATGCGGCTGATTGAAGTGATAAGAGCGATCATAACGATCGAATTCATCATATGAGCCAAGGATGCCAAAACGCGCTATGAAACTTGGGGTAACATCATAACGTAATTTACCCTGCCAGGTCCACCCACGCAGGTCATTATTTGGCAGACGATCATTGTTATTCAGCGCATGAGGCTCACGATCATCCTCCACCCGGCGCTCGCCTGAGACGAAGAATGATAGCTTCTCATTGCCCGGAAGAATGGGGCCGGTGAAATCGACCGAATAACTATTGTAACCATAATCGTCAGTAAAATTACTGGTTACACCCTCGATATTACCGGAGTAATTCCTCACGCCTTCTTTGGTGGTTACCTGAACTGCGCCTGAGGCAATCCAGCCGTACTCGGCATTGAATCCGCCGGTTGTAATCGATATCTCTTCGATTGAGTTGTTGTTTATACTTAGGTTTGCCAAACCTGTCAACGGGTCCTTGGTGTCGAATCCATCGACCATGTAGGCTACCTCATTCTGACGGCCACCACGAATATGCAAAGTAGGATTATTGGACGTTTCGTCTCCACCGCGCTGACGCGTGCCGAAGTTATCCTTGAAAGAGACAACCCCGGTAGAGAAACCAATGACATCCTGGTAGTCATCAGTCGGGAGATTCTGAATCTCGTCTCCCGAGACAAGACGCAGGGTGGCTGTCTGGTCTCTGATGACCAGCGGGCGCTCGGCCTCAACAACCTGAACCTCGCCGACATCGATCGCCCTGGAAGTGAGCTCGAAGTCAACATAGGTGGTCAGGTCCACCGAGACAAAGATCCCGCGCTTTTCAATCGGCTGATAACCGACCAGCTCGGCCTTAATGTCATATTCGCCCACGGGCACATTTAAAATAGTATATTGCCCGTCGACATCAGTCAGGGCGCCCATGTTGGTTCCTACCAGCTGGACGGCTACTGTCGGTAAGCCTTCCCCGGTCTCACGGTCCACTACCCTGCCCGCGACTTTACCTACATTGGCTGCGAAGGCTGTCGATGACAGAAGCAGTAATGCAACCGCCGCAGTCAACAGGTATAAAATCAGTTTGTGTTTAAACAAGGTGAAACCTCCTCACTTTGTTGTTAGGAAAAAAATTATAAGATATGCATTAACAAATTTGGTACTCTACACCTCCTTGCTGGAAATTAGACATACTGCACCATTGAACATTTTTATCTAAATCAAAATGCCCTGGCTGGAAAGATATGATTTTTTTGGGTAAGATCTGTAACGAAAGCCTATACACACCTCCTTTGCTTGAAAGCCTCCATGTACATATAGCTCTCTTGCATTTTTACAATAATTATTGACTGCCCCCATTCCGCGGCCACCGTGCGGTTGTAAATCCCCAATCCTTAGTGGATGGTTGTCATCCATGACCATCATACCTTCAACACAGCCTTCCCAAAAAGCCCTCAAAAAATTAGGGCCAGGGCTAATCCCCATATCTCCTATGGGGAGTTTACTAAAATTTAATAAATAAAGTCAAGATAAAAAAATTAATGATTCGCTTTAAGGATTGGTCTCACAAAGCTGAAATTACCCCCAGTGCCATATAATATACGCCCGGGGTAATTACCTTTATTTGCCAATTATCCTAATATTTCTTAAATTTAAATCGGAAGATTCTCAAAATAATTGACCGACTGAGGCAAATAAAAAAATAAATGCAACAATTTAACTGTTTGTAGCATATAGGAATATGTATGATAAAACTCGGCATAACCGGACAAATCGCCTCCGGTAAATCCACAGTCGCAAGGGAATTTGCAAAATTCGGCGGAAAAGTGATATCAGCCGACCAGATTGGCAAGGAAGTTGTGGAGGAAACTCCCCATATTCTCTCCAAGCTCATACGCGCTTTCGGGCCACAAATTGTTACACCACAAGGGGTTTTGAAAAGAAGAGAACTTGGCAAGATAGTCTTCGCCTCAGCGGAAAAGAGAGAAATGCTGAATAGAATCGTCCATCCCCCACTGCTGCAAAGACTTAAAGAGGAAATGGACCACTGCTCGATTGATCCTGAATGCGGGATGGCAATTATCGATGCAGCCCTGCTGGTTGACTGGGGATGGCACGAAAAAATGGACTGGACCGTGTGCGTAGTATCTGCGCCGGACACGCAACTACTGCGCTTAAAAGCGGAAGGGCTTACTGAAAATGAGATCAGCGATCGTATAAGTTCTCAGAAAAGCCGCGAGGAGTTTATGGCCGCTTCTGACTTCGTGATCGAAAATGACGGCACCCTGAAAGAACTCAAAGAGAAGGTC
>JAABVY010000233.1:0-17058 GCA_011777135.1 Candidatus Zixiibacteriota bacterium
ATTTTGCGCTTACGTTCACGTATCTTCTTTAAGTCAGCTTTAACATCGCCTGTGTCAACTCCATAGTCGGATCCGCGTTTTGACAGGTAGGCGATACGTGCGCTGGCGATCATGGTCTTGGTGGGGGTGCATCCAAAATTAATGCAGCTTCCGCCCAGGTGAGCTTTTTCTATTACCGCTGTTTTGTGTTCTGATTTGGCAAGCTGGATTGCCAGAGGTACCGCCCCCTGACCGGTGCCGATTATTATGGCATCGTAGTGGTCAGGACTTTCTGCCATGAATTCGCCCCTATTTTAGATTATTGTTCTCGGTCTTCTTTACTTCCCAGATGGAATCGATGAAATATTTTTTGGAATCATGCAGGTGTTCTCGGACTACAAACCCGGTTTCTCTTGCGAGGATTTCGATATCGCTCTGCAGGTATTTATAAGAGTACTCTACATGAATCGGCTCCCACGGTCCGAAGCTGAACGATCTGCCGATCTCCTCGATGAAGACTTCCTGCTTTTCGAGGCTGACCAGATAACTTTCCATGGCGCCGCTGAAAACATCATAAGTCCCGAAATGCCTGAATTTGGAAAGGTCAAACTTGCCGCCCAGCTCGCGATTGATTCTGGTCAGGATATTGAGATTAAATTTTGCGGTCACGCCCTCTGAGTCGTTATATGCCCTAAGGAGCATCTCGATATCCTTCTTGAGGTCGAAGCCGATTAAAACAAGGTCGCCCCGCTTGAGACAGCTCCAGAGATTACGGAGAAATACACGCGCCTCTGCATGGCTGAAATTGCCGATATTAGATCCCAGAAACAGCACCAGATTCTTTCTGTCTGTACGGTTATTCAACCACTTTATGCCTGAGAAATATTCCGAGACTATCGCCTCTACTTGTATTGAGGGAAAGCGGCGGTCAAGTTCATCGCATAGATCGATCATCGCTGATCTCGAGATATCAATCGGCACGTATTGAAAATCCAGGTCCATTTTCAAGAAATGATCCAGAAGCAGGCTGGTCTTCTGGCCATCCCCCGAGCCGAATTCGATTAAATTAAATGGTTCATCACCGATCNNTCACCGATCTGGCTCACAATCCGGTCTTTATTTTTCTCCAGCGTGTCTTTTTCGCATTGGGTGGGATAGTATTCCTCAAGCCTTGTTATCTCAGTAAACAGGCGGCTTCCTTCGGCATCATAAAGATATTTCGATGGCAGCCTTTTATTTATCTCTGAGAGACCCACCAGGACATCAAGCGCAAAAGCTTCCAGATCGCCGAATGTGCCCACACTGTCGCCGGGGCTTATAATTCTCATCTTTCGATTTTTTTGATTAGTCTTCATAACAGGTATTATCAATCAAGAAGAGATCCTGATGGCTTTCGGATTTTAGCATCGGGACTCAATTTTCAAATAATTATTAAGACTGCCCTGTTTATAAGCTAAAACCGTGGTATCCGAATTATGTTCCGATATTACTTCTTAAGTTGATTATTGCGTTGGAATTGAAAGGGTTGTGTCTAAAGTCGTTGACAAAATTCGTAAAGTTGGTATTTTGAAACAAGGAACAGCATTGGAGTCATACTTTTCGTATTTCTTACAAGAGCTTGGATAAAAAATCTTCATTTACATATCATGAGAGCCTGGAGGTAGAATGAATAAGGCCATAATCAGCACTGGATCAAAAACTACACTATTCATCGGATTATTTTTGGCGGCGATTTTATTTGCCGGAAGTATGGCAATTGGTGAAGAAGAGGCAGTAAGGGGCGATTTATATAAGATAGTTGTTTCATCAAAGACAGATGCCATAAATTTAGAGAGGTCTCCGGCAGTGCCGATACTGGCTTTGCACGACGGATATCTGGCGATAGTAGAGCCCGGCAATCAGGAGGTTCTGGATGAATCCGGTTTTGACTATACATTGCTTGCCTCAAATATCAGTAGATCCGAAATGGCATTGGATAATCGCATGGATAGGGAAAATGCAGAAAAATTCGAGATAGTTTATGAATCTGGAGATATGCGGGTATACCGAGTCGACTTCGAGCAGATTGAAAAGATGGAGCCGCGGCCTCAACTCATTCCGTTTAGAACTGCACGAGTGCCGGTTGTTTACCCCGAAACGGAAAAATTCGATCGGGACCTGATTTCCGGTGTAGGTGATTTAGTGACATTGATTTCCAATGTCAGCCAGGATTCGCTGGAATCATATACATATCGTCTTCAGGCGTTCTACCGACGGTTGGCGGGTACCGATTCTAATTATGCCGCGCGCGACTGGATTCAATCCAAATTCATCGAGTTCGGTTACGATTCGGTTTATCTCGACCCGTTTACATCCTATGTCGGTAATTGCTATAACGTTGTTGCGGTCAAGGAAGGCTCTATCAGGCCCGATCTTCAGATCGTGGTGGGTGGACATTTTGACGGGGTGAGCGGTTCACCCGCCGCTGATGACAATGGTTCGGGTACTGCAGCTACTATGGAACTTGCGCGAATTCTGATGAATGAAGAGACCGATGTAACCTTTATCTTTATCGCTTTCGATTCCGAAGAACAGGGACTCAATGGTTCGTACCATTATGCAGATAACGCGGCAGCCAACGGCGACAGTATTATTTACATGTTCAATATGGATATGATCGCTCATTACGAAAATACCAATACATGCAAACTATATTACGGGCCTATTTTGACTTACACGGACCTTTGTGCCGACCTGGCCGATTCGCTGGTCGGTATAAGCTCAATTTATTCCGGATCATTGAGCGGCTCAGATCACCATCCCTTTATCCAGAATGGCTATGAAGCGACCTTCCTGCACGAGGGTATATTCTCGACTGTTTATCATAGTTACCAGGACAGCACCACGTATATGAACTTTTCTTATATGACCGATATGACCAAAGCGGCTCTGGCAACGGTTTATGTTGTGGCGCAGACATATGCCCAGCCCCAGGTTGCGTTCAACTTCCCGGGCGGTCTTCCTGACGGCCTGGTTCCAGACCAGCCGACTACATTCAGTGTTGAGGTATATGGTGTAAATAGCGGAATACCGATTCCCGGATCGGGCAAGCTCTTCTATAAGATCGGAGGAGGCGCACTCGACAGCGTCAATATGGTCGAGACTCTGCCCAATGTTTATAATGCTGCAATTCCTGCGGCAGCATGCGGAACCAGAGTGCAGTTTTATGTAGGAGCCGACGAGCAGGAAAACGGCAGGTTTTATGATACCGATGTTCCTCATTCCGCAGCCTCTGCCACAAATCTGGCTTATTCCATACAGGATAATTTCCAGCTTGACCAGGGCTGGACTACTACGATTGTGGGAGCGACAAGCGGTTACTGGGAGAGAGGAGTCCCGGTCGATGACGACGGCTGGGAATATGATCCGGCTTCGGATGCCGACGGCAGCGGTATGTGCTATCTGACCCAGAATCAATATGGAAATACCGATGTTGACAACGGCGCGGTTCGTTTAACTTCACCGATATTCGATATGTCGTTGCCGGGCACGATTTCATATGATTATTATCTTTTCCTGACCAATACCGAGGGCGGTGTGGATAAACTCCTGGTGGAGATCAATAATAGCGGTGGAGCCGGCCTCTGGACCACAATTGCGGTTCATGACCAGACCAATGGCCTGGACTGGGAACATAACGAAATCACCGAACAGGACCTTGCAGATGCAGGGGTGAGCTTGAGCGAAAATATGCAGATACGTTTTACCGCCAATGACGCTGATCCGCAGAGCATCGTGGAGGCGGGAGTTGATGCTTTCAAGGTTACACAGATTCAATGTTATGAAGAGGTTGCGGTTTCCGGTTTGCAGGTGCATGACTCAACCAGCTTAATAATGCTGGTCGAGGGTGATGTTATATCCGGTTCCATAGAACTGACTGAGGGTTATACCTCTCCAGAGTATGAGGTCTGGTTTATGGATGATCAGGAGCAGATATATCAACCAGATACGAATTACTATTCCATGGAAATTTCGGTTTCAGAAGCCACCATCGCATCGGCGGAATTAACGGGCAACTGGTCGTTTCAAATCAATGCCATCCAGCCCGGGCAGACCGATTTCACAATCCAGCTCAATTTGAATGATGCTGCTTATTACTTTTCGCCCCCGATGCCGATTGATGTTGCCCCGGATTATATTGTCGGGGATGCCAATTTTGATGGCAGTATAAATGTTAGTGATGCTGTGGCGATCATAAATTATGTCTTTGTTGGAGGCGATCCGCCAGTTCCGGAAGAGGCTGCGGGCGATGCCAACTGCGATGGCACTGTCAATGTCTCCGATGCGGTTATGATCATCAATTATGTTTTCGTCGGCGGTAATGTGCCGGGTGATCCTGATGGCAACGGCGAGCCGGACTGCTAGATATAAACAATATTTTGTAATTAGAAGCCCGCTTAATTCTATCGAGCGGGCTTTTTTTGTTAATTGGCAAATAGCCACCGTGATTAACGAAGTTGATAAACCTGGAATTTGTTATCCGGAATTTATGCTTGACAATTTGAAAATAATGCCTAAAATGAAATCAGTTCCAAATATTGGCCTGATCTTAGGCTCGGGGGCATTGATTGAACTGCTTTAATTGAATTTATTTCACAAATTCCCTCTCTGACCGATCTGGATTTCATCATCAGGCTGACCACGAAATTATTGTGCTTAAAATAAAAGAAGGGGAGGTCTGTATGATGAGAGAAATATTTATAGAGGTAACTGTGGTTTGTATTACATCATTTTCCCTGATAGCTATACCAGTTATCGGATATACAGCTGAAAGCGCCGAGCATTTAAAAAATGTATCGAGATCCGATCTGCAAACCAATAAGAACATGAAGGTGATGGAATTGGTTGGAAGTCTGGAGCTCTTCTCTGCCGGGGATGTAGTTATAGAGGGGGATTATGCTTACATCGCTGATGGCGACAAAAGGCTGATTTCAGTCGATGTTTCTGATCCCGAGAACCCTGTGTTTCTGGACAGTCTGGGAGAATACGGTTCTGAGAATGGTGTTGCCCTGGATGTTAGCGGAGATTATGCCTTTGTGGCCACAGAAGCGGATGGGATACTTATGGCCGGTATATCTGATCCATCGAATCTGGCAATCGAGGGGAGATATATTTATGCATATGCAAAGGACATAGAGGTTGTGGGTGATTATGCCTATGTCGCTGATCAGGACTATGGTCTGAAAATCGTAAATATCAGCAATGTCTCGATGCCGGTTGAGACGGGAAGTGTGGCGACTGATGGGCCCTTTGGACTGGTCATTGAGGGTAATTTGGCCTATTGTGCGGATAATGACGGAGGACTGTGCATTGTAAATATTGTTCCGCCAGACAGTCCGACTATCGAGGGTGAATGTCATCCATTCCACAATATGCGGCGTATTGGGTTCCACAACAATCATATTTACAGCGATTTTGATTATTCATTGGATATCATAAATGTCAGTGACCCACTATCACCATCTTCTTTGGGTGCTTACCCTGTTAATTGTCGTGCTATTGCCATTTATGATGACTATGCCTATATCGCAATGGGATATATGGGTCAGGGGATTGTAGTATTAGATTTGGCAGATCCATCATCTCCCGTGGTCGTAGATAGCATTACCATTGGATATCCAACCTTGGGAATTGCGGTTGATGAGGAATACGTTTACGTAGCTGCCAGTGAAATGCTTTTTATATACTCCAAGCCGATAGAATATATATGCGGGGATAGTAATAGCGATGAAGTCGTTAACGTCAGCGATGCGGTTTGGATTGTCAATTATGTTTTTATTGGGGGTGATCCGCCATATCCTCTGGAGTCAGGTGACACAAACTGTGACGATTTTTGCAATATCAGCGATGCGGTCTGGATTGTTAATTATGTCTTTGTGGGTGGGAATAAACCGTGTGATACAGATGGCGATCAAGATCCTGATTGCTAGCCTTTTTGAGTTGCAGGCTTGCACTATACGAGCAAAGCGCCTGGATTCGGGCCATACCAAAAGGAGGAAATCATGAAAGCGAAAGGTTGCTGCATTTTCATAATCATCGTGACGCATATGCTAATAATGCCAATGACGGCAAGGAGTCAGTACAGGTCCAGTGTGAGCCCACAGTTGATATGTGTTGAGTACGCTGATCAGACCCATGACAACACTTGCAAGTTTCTATGCTTCAGAGGAAAGCCCGCTGGTTATTGTAAGTCATTTCTAATAACTGAAGCAGCCTACATGTTCAGAATTTCAAAAAGCGGATATACTGAAAGTAATAATAATAAAAATTTCTATTTTCTGGGCGAAATTGGCTATATGTGGAATCTGGATGCGAATAAAGCTATCGGTGGGACTCTATATTATGGCTTTGATGATGATGGATCGGAGTTGGCCATCAAGCCGAGGTACAGGCATTGGTTGAATTCGAGCATTCATCTGGATGCCTCTATAGGTGTTATCTTTTGGAATTTCTCCGACATGAATAAAACCCCCGGTTTTATTGCACAATTTAATTTGGGATATGGTGACTATTTTTCGGTGTTTACCCAATTCAACTTGAAGAACTACAAGGATAACTTCTACATCGATAGTCAGCATATTCAGGACGCTGATGAAAGTGAAAGAGTCTGGTATGCAGGCCTGAAGCTGGGATCTTACCCAGGATCGGCAGCAATTGTGATCGCTCCTCTAACCATATTTGTATGGTATCTAGTTGCCTTCTCTGATTGAGGCTTCCATTGAAATAAATAACATGTCAACGTACTGGCGCCTGTGAGCGAATTGCAGATAGTGGGCATTTTATGCTATCTGATGCTCTATATAGAATAGTCCCCGCCACGACCACCGAAATGATTTGATATTTCTTATATTCTGAAAATATTCTCCTAATGAAAATTAAGTAAAATCCCATTGCCGTTATGGGGCTCCCATCGGCATTTTCACGTTCCTATAATGCACGGCACATTCACCTGCGCCCTGTTTTGATTGCCACTGTAGTCAAATCTGCCGACAGATAATCACCTTGACAGTTTTATTAATGTGAGCTACATTTTGCTCGATGCTGAGATATTTATTTCATAGCTTTAAAAGGATCATTCAGCGCAAATCCGATTCCGATCTTCCCGGAGCCGATCAGCGGCTTAAATCAAGGCACTATACTTTTCATTGGAGAGATCTCTAAATATGCCTGCCTTTAATCCTTTCCAGATGGCCCGAGAGCAATTCGAGAAAGTGGCCCATCAGCTAGAGCTCGAAGAATCGGTGCGCGAGCTTCTTTCGACCGCATTGAGGGAATATAGATTTACACTGCCGGTCAGGATGGATGACGGTTCATTGAAGGTCTTCCGGGGCTTCAGGGTACATCATAATGACGCTTTGGGGCCATGTAAAGGGGGCCTGAGGTTTCATCCCGAAGTATCTATCGATACAGCTCGTGCCCAGGCGATGTGGATGACCTGGAAGTGTGCTGTGGCCGATATACCCTTGGGCGGAGCCAATGGCGGGGTCATCTGCGATCCGCATAATCTAAGCATGCCTGAACAGGAGCAGATCTGCCGCAAGTGGATTCGGCAGATTGCCCGCGACATCGGGCCCATGCGGGATGTTATCTCACCCGACATTATGGTCAGCCCGCAGCATATGATCTGGATGATGGATGAATACGAGGCCATCAGGGGAGAAAGAAAAGCCGGGATAACTGCCGGCAAACCGGTGCGTCTGGCAGGATCGATGGGTAAAGAGGAATCTACCGGATACGGTTTGATTTATGCATTGCGGGAAGTCCTATATGATATGAACCTGAGTCCCTCAAAAACCACAGCTTCAGTTCAGGGATTCGGAAATGTCGCCCGTCATGCTGTCAAGCTTTATCACGAAATCGGCGGTACCACAATTTGTGTCTCCTGCTGGGATCAGGAGGATCAAGCATCCTATGCATACAAGAAAGAATCAGGGATAGACCTCAATGAGCTCAACCGTATCACCGACAGGTTTGGCGGAATCAATAAGGAAAAAGCGCGTGATCTGGGATATGAGGTATTGCCGGGTGATAACTGGATTGAACAGGATGTGGATATCCTGATACCGGCGGCCCTGGAAAATCAGATAACAGAAGAAAATGTCGATAAAATAAGTAAAAAGGTAAAGATCATAGCCGAGGGTGCCGACGGCCCTACAACGCCGGCGGCAGATAATGTAATTCAGGAACGCGGGATTTTTGTCCTGCCCGATCTTCTGGCCAATGCCGGAGGAGCGATCTGCAGTTATTTTGAGCAGATTCAGGGGAATATAAATTATTTCTGGCCCCAGGACGAGGTTTTGGGTAAGCTGGATGTCAAAATGACCTCGGCCTTTTTCAAAGTCAGCGAACTGGCTGAAAAAAATAAGCTTTACATGCGTGATGCGGTATACATAATTGCGGTTGGACGGGTTGCTCAGGCCTGCAGGGACCGCGGGTGGGTTTGAAACTGGGCTGGAAATTAGCGCCAGAATTTCGTATAATGTAGTGTGAGTATTAATTTCTGGAGTGTGATAAAATGACTGTCGAACATGATCCGGTAGAAAAACTCCTTCTCGATTTGCAGGAGCGGGCCAAAGAGCTTAACTGCCTGTACCGCATAGAGGAAGTTATGAACAGGCCGAATGCTACCCTGGATGATGTTTGCGAAGGTATAATCGATGCAATCCCTCCCGGATGGCAGTATCCCGATATATGCGAAGCCAAGCTGACACTTTATGAGAAAGTCTATACGACTCGCGACTTTCACGAGACCCAATGGGTTCAGAATGCCGAAATTCGTGTCCAGGACAAAACTGTGGGAATGATCAGTGTTTATTATACTGAGGAGATGCCGCAGGCGGACCATGGCCCCTTCCTTAAAGAAGAGACCAAGCTCATCCGGACGATAGCCGACCGGCTCGGTCATTTTCTGGTGTACCATAAGGTCAAGGGGATGTTTGGCGAATGGCAGGCGGCAGAAGAGGATCAGGATGGGGAGGGTATTCCGGAATGGCAGGTTGTGCTCGACCTTCTTCACCAAACCGACAGGAATCTATTCCTGACAGTCTCATTGAAAATGCTGAATTTCCTGTGCTGGAGCGGAATCAGCGAGGCGGAGAAACTGCGTCGATCATCAGGAGCAGACAGGAAAAGCGAAGAAGATCAGATTGAAAAAGACAGCAATCGCCCCCAGCAGGTTCGCAAATTTTCGATTTCCAATGAGCTCTCAAAGAAAATTTTCAAGCTGGCTTCGGAGCATCTGGACGATGATGAAATCTCGTCCAAGATTGAACACTGGATTCAGGAGGATAAACTCAATTTCCTGATCCAGGTTGTCAACCGCAACCTCTCGATCTCGGAGGTGGCCGATGCTATCCGCCGATATCATCATATCGGCGAGGGTGTGGAACTGCATTCACCCAGCCGCAGGGGAGTGCTGGTTTCGCTCATAAGGAGATTTCTCTCAATTCAGCTGAACTATATAAATATATCCAAGAACTACCTGGAAATCAGTGATTTTTATGATCTTCTGGAGCATGTCATTTTCTCCAGTGAAAGTCATGGCAAGCTGGGAGGCAAGGCGGCAGGGTTGACTCTGGCCGCACAAATAGTCAGAAAATCGCCTGAACATGCTGATCTCCTGGGTGACATAAAAATCCCGCGCACATGGTATATCACCTCGGATATGATCCTGCACTTTATGCACTACAACAATTTTGCCGAGGTTGTGGAGCAGAAATACAAGGATATCAATCAAATTAGATTCGAATATCCTCATATAGTGCACACTTTCAAAAATTCACACTTCCCGCCTGAGATGGTGGCAGGGCTTTCCGTCGCGCTGGATGATTTCGAGGAACGTCCCCTGATAGTGCGAAGCTCCAGTCTTCTTGAGGATGGAGTGGGTATGGCCTTCTCCGGCAAGTACAAGAGTCTCTTCCTGGCCAATCAGGGCAGTAAGCAGGAGAGGCTGGAAGCTTTGATGGATGCCATAGCTGAGGTTTATGCTTCGGTTTTCTCACCTGATCCGATTGAATACCGCACACACAACGGCCTGATCGATTTCGATGAGGAGATGGCGATCATGATTCAGGAGGTGGTCGGCAACCGTGTGGCAGACTATTTCCTGCCGACTTTCGCGGGAGTGGCTTTCAGCCGTAATGAATTCCGCTGGTCTCCACGGATAAAGCGTGAAAACGGACTCCTGCGGCTGGTACCCGGGCTGGGTACTCGTGCGGTCGATAGATTATCAGATGATTATCCTGTTCTTATCGCTCCCGGGCAGCCTGACCTGCGCGCCAATACATCGATTGATGAGCAGCTCCGTTATTCTCCACGTCAGGTCGATGTGATCAACCTGAAAGAGAACAGCTTCTATACCATGGAGATAAAGGATCTTCTAAGAGAAGCCGGTTCTCAAATTCCGGGCATAAATAAAATTCTCTCGATTTATAAGGACGATCAGATAAAGAAGCCGATAGCGTTCAATATCGATTATGAAAAAGATGACCTGATAGTCTCTTTTGATGGCCTGGTTTCTGACGGCAAATTTATTCCGCAGATACGCACTCTTCTCAGACTGCTGGAGAACAAGTTGATGCGGCCGGTGGATATCGAATTCGCCCATGATGGAAAGAATTTCTACCTGCTGCAGTGCCGTCCGCAGAGTTATATAGAGCAGGATACGGGAGACAAGATTCCACGTGATATAGCGCCTGATGATGTTATCTTCTCCGCCCATAAATATATTTCCAACGGCAAGGTGCCGGAGATAACTCACATAGTCTATGTTGATCCCGCCGGCTATGGCGAGATAAAGGAATTGAATGAACTTCTGGCTGTGGGACGAGTGGTCAATAAGCTCAACAAACGTCTGCCGGAGCATAAATTTATCCTCATGGGTCCGGGACGATGGGGCAGCCGCGGAGATATTAAATTGGGAGTCAATGTCACCTACTCCGATATTAACAACACGGCTATGTTGATAGAAATTGCCCGTCAGAAGGGGAACTACGTACCCGATCTCTCATTCGGAACACATTTCTTCCAGGATCTGGTGGAATCGAATATCAGGTATCTTCCTCTGTATCCTGATGATCCGGGTATCAAGTTTAATGAAGATTTTCTTTTGAATTCACCAAATCTGCTGTCAGAACTTCTGCCCGACTATTCCCATCTTTCCGATTGCGTGCATGTCATCGATGTTCCCGCAGTCACCGAGGGCAAAGTTCTTAGAGTTTACCTTAACGCCGACCAGCATGAGGGTGTGGGTGTCCTGGAAGAACCTAAGTAGCCACTAACCTCTACTCAAAACCTTTTTAATTCTTCTTTGGGGAATTCCCATTCGGGGATTTTGAGGGTGTCGCCGAAATCAAGCGGGTACCATGGATTCAGATCCTCGTCGTGCAGATTCTTTATAATATGGATATCCTGGGCTGGGGTATAGCCCTGGGCCAGAAGAAAGAGGTTTCTGCCGTTATCTTTGTCAACCGCCATATCGACCACAATGATTGCATGTCCGGGAAAGCCCGGCTTTATGAATACATCTCCGATACGCATTTTGGAAACATCCTCGACTTTTTCAAGCTCATTATCCAAAGAATAAGTCCCGGCATACATGAACACCGAATCAAGATATTTCCGAAAAGCCTCGTAGGATGAATCGGCAGCCGCATTTTTGACCCAGTTGACCCGCATCTCATCAACTTTGGGGCGATATCCTTTTATCCAGCTGGTGTATTTTGCCTCATGCCCGGAGGTGAAATTGAAATGGATCATGTCAAATTCGCCAATGGAATAAAGGTATTCTGCCCTCAATCTGATAATGGCGTCCGCGCACTGCATCAAATTCTGCTCGCTGCGGTCGATATTGACTATGGCGTAATGATGATTCTGATTGTCTTTTCTGTCGCCGTTATACAGCATTAATGTTGAACCGTCTTCCTTGAGCGGAAGATGCTGAAGCCAGTGTGCAAAGGTGCCCTTCATCGGATTAACCCGCTTGTAACCATCGGGAACGGCGATACGTTCAACGATCGCGTCCGAGCTGTCATATTCATCGAGCCATGGATAAGGGTTATCCTGGGCCGAGACATCGGCGCCGTAAATTAATATGAAGCATATGATCGATGCTGCAAATCTGTATAAAATAGAGCCTTCTCCTGCATACTAATGATGTTATTGTTAAATGTTATACAACGGCCAACTGTTCCGGTTGTCAAAATCTTTTTTAGTTACGAAAGAGCCTTGACATGAAGGTGATTTGTAATATATTTGTTTTAAGAAACCGATAGCAGATCACGACCGACTATTTATACACCATTTGCGGATTTGCATCTAGATCTATAAAAAGAAAAAGTATTTTTTGGGGGCCTTATTAAGGCTAAAATAATTACCTGCGCCATAGAGTGGCGGCAGGTATGTCTCAATACCCTTCAGGGTTCCAACTAAAAGAATGCCTCAAGTCGATAAGACCTGAGGCGTTCTTTTTTTGTTGACATCTATAATCGCAAAATAAAGATTACTGCTCTTCCTGCACCTGCTTTTCCTTCTCCGGATAAAGCACAAAAAGTGCATAATGCGACATGTCAAGATACTTTTTCGCCGTTTGCTGGATATCCTCAGGATCAAGGCCAGAAGTCAGTTCTTCGAGCTGCATGATCAAGCGCGGATCGATATCATGGCTGTATGCCTGCTGCAGGCTGGATAACCAGAACCGATTCTCTTTGAGGTCTTTCTCTCTTTCCCGCCGCTGCATTTCCCTGACTTTCTGCACATAGCTCTCATCCGGCCCATATTGCTTCAGGCTATCGAGCTGCAGGAAGACAGTCTCGGTCATCTCATCCACTCGTTCGGGATTGCATCCAAAGGTGATTGTAAATGCGTATTCCTCTTCGGGATACTTGGATGTACCGGCATAGACACCCACGCCGTAGGTTCCACCCATATCCTCACGCAGGACTTCTCGAAGTTTGATACGCAAAAGAGCTGCGGTTGACATCAGATCGTAGCGGTTCTGGCGGCTCCATTCAAAATCCCCCGGGAAAATAATGCGTATATAGCTCTTCGGCTCCAGGCCCTTGCGTACTTCTTTTTTCAGAAGGCCCTGCGGCGGATCGATTCCCAGATCCCGCCAGCTTTCTGTCCTGTCCATTGAGGGCAGACCGCCCAGCCATGCTTCCACCATAGGCTTTATCTCTTCCGGTTCAAGGTTGCCGACAAGTACGAACGTGAAGTCGCTGGCATCCGCGAAACGATCATTGTAGATTTCGAAGGATTTCTGCAAATCCATCTCCTCCAGACGTTCCACCGACCAGGGCTTCATGCGGGGATGATATTGTGTCATTGCCCAGCTGATTGTATCTCCGAATACGGATTCGGGATCGGAACTGCGGTTTTCGAAGACTGATTCCATTCTCTTTTTATAGGCCTGGAAGGCTGTAGTATCAGCACGGGGTTCAGTGAAGTAGAGGTAAATCAACTGGAACATCGTTTCCAGATCCTCAGGCGATGCGCTTCCGCGAAGACCTTCCTCTTCAGAACCAATCCAGGGGGAGACATTTACAACCTTGCCGGCCAGCTTTTTCTCCAGCTCGATCTCGGTAAAATCGGCAAGACCGCCCTCATTAACAAGCGACGCGGCTGTGGACGCTGCAATGTAATCTTCATCCGATACCAGGGAATGTCCGCCCGGGCTGAAGGCGGTGAAAAGTACTTGGTCGTTTTTGAAATCGGTCGGTTTCAGGATGACTTCCACGCCGTTTCCAAGGGTCCACTTGTAGGTGTCAATATCTTCAATAAATTCCTCCGAGATCACCTCCGAACCCTCAGGCGGTGTTTCCACCAGCGGTGCATCCGACACATCATCCGAGTAAGCCATGATTTCCGCGACCTCGACCTTATTGAAGACAGCAAGCAGATCCTCTTCGGTGGGGATTTCAAGACCGTCCTTCTCGGGAGAATTGGCCATGATGACACGGCTCTCATCACGAATCCATTTATCAGCCAGAGCATTTATTTCTTCCAGCTTTATGTCCGGCACGACCTGTTTATATAGTTCGTATTCCCATTCGATTCCGGGGGCCTTGGTGTCGTTTAGAAAGTTGCTGACAAATTGTGATGCAAACCTGCTGGATTCCGTTTTATCGCGTTCGTTATATTGCTGCTCCATTGCACGCAGCGTCTCTTTTTTCTGCCGCTCCAGCTCAGATTCGGTAAATCCATATTGCTTGACACGTTTGGCCTCGGTTAGAATAGCCTCCAGACCTCTTTCAATGCCGCCCTCGGGAACCATGGCCATGAGGAAATAAATATTTTTGGTTCTCAGGAATCTTCCCTGCGCCGAAAATCCGAAAATGAACGGCGGGTCAGCTTCTTTGGTCAGTTCGACCAGCCTCTGGTTGAGCATGCCGTTATAGAGATCGGCCAGGATTTTTTCACGGTAGTTTTCGACAGTCTCGATTTCTTCCAGCGGATGCTTGTAGTAAACTGCAATTCGTGACATAGTCGCTTCGGGATCGGATGATATTGCGAAGAGAGTCTGCTCATGATCCGGAACCTCGAATTCCTCACGCACGGGCGGATTTTCCGGCATGGGAATGCCTGCGAAATGCTGTTTGATCAACTCCTCGATCCAGGCAGGATCGAAGTCTCCCACCGCCACCACCGACATATTGTCGGGACGATACCAGTCACGGTAGAAATCTCTGAGGGTTTCATATTCAAAATTTTCTACAATCTCTACTTTGCCTATGGGAAGCCGGTCAGCATATTTTGATCCTTTGAAAAGAATTGGAAACTGCTCATCCCTCATGCGTGCTTCCGCTCCTCGTCCCAGGCGCCATTCCTCAACTATGACACCACGCTCTTTGTCGACCTCCTCTTCCTCGAGGCTCAAGAGATGCGCCCAGTCCTCGAGGATTTGAAATGCGGTTTCCACTAATTCAGTGCTGTCGGTCGGCACCTGCAGCATATAGACGGTCTCATCAAAACCGGTATATGCATTCAGATCGGGCCCGAACCGCATGCCGATAGATTCCAGATAATCGACCAGCTCCTGCTTCTCGAAATTCTCGGAGCCATTGAAAGCCATATGCTCGACAAAATGCGCCAGACCCTGCTGGGCTTCGGTCTCCAGAATTGAGCCGGCATTTATTACCAGGCGCAGCTCAGCGCGCTCCTCGGGCTTCTGATTTGTCATGATGTAATAGATAACTCCATTATCGAGCCGGCCCTTGATCACGTCAGGATCGAGCGGAATTGCTTCTTCCAGCTCAAATGACATCTTAGTCTGGGAAGTCTCGGCAGGCTGGGCCGGCAGAGGCGTATTAAATCCCGGAACAACGAAAATCAAAAGCAATGCATTGATTGCGTGCTTCAGCATCTTATATCTCCTTTTATTTATACTAACTCTGGTTCTATTCCTGTCTTAAATGGATACAGCCATCTCGTGGCAATGTTCAAATTTTCTTAATTAGTTACTGTTTCGCGAATTCCCCCGAGGAAAATTTCGAGAATGATATTCAGTGATATGGAGAATATAAATATTTCTGAAATCCTGGACAATCAATATTGTATTCACGATTCAAAAAAATATAATCAAGTATATAAATAAATGATAAAGTGGTTAACTGATTATGATTCATACTGATCAACGTAATCAAGGGCAAGAGGAGAAATTACCCATCGAAATTTGCCCTGAGGAGTGGGAGGAATTGAATCTACATATTTTACTTCGATTTCAAATTTACATGGGAGAGCCTTTTCAATAAGAGTTATCATCGTCTTCTCGTCTCTCTCTCGGGCATATTCTGGCTTCGGAACCACACGAAATACCAATTCGTCCAGGGATAGCTGCTCAAATTGAAAAGACTGTATTTTGTCAAAGCCCTTTTTTTCCATATTGATGAGAACATATGATTCAACCAGGCCATTACGTGTCACGATCATGTCCCTCCCACGTCCACCGATCAATTTTAGGGCCGGATAGGGTATATCGTCATCGATATAATCGAGCCATCTGACATAGTCTTCGGAATGATATCTGATCAATGGGAAGGCATAGTTATGGAGGCTTGTAGTAATTAAATCTCCCTCGTCTTTTTTCCCGCCTGAAGCTCGTGTATCGACTTCGAGATGGCAGTATTCAGATACTTCGAAGAACTTCTGGTTGTTATCTCCCCAGGCTGCGATCGTGTTTTCGCGATTACCGTAATATTCGAAATACCGTCCTCTGAAGACTTTCTCAACCAGTCTGCGTACATGCGGCTCAAATTTAATCGCATATGTGCCGATCAGCGGTATATCGAAAGGCAACAGGTTATTTCTGAGAGTGTATTCAGCAAGCAGTCCGAGCATATTTGCATGAGCCCAGATAAACGCTGGTTTGAAGCGCTGTATTGCCTTGTATGATTCCTCGAAGCGCTGCGCCATTAGATGGGAAGTATTTATGATGAGTTCATTTTCAATTCTATCGTATTCATACACCGGAGAATCAGGGTCAAAGCTGCTTGGATTTGTGATAGTTGCCCTCTTCTGGCGAAAAGCATAACCGTATTCATTGAAGATACGCCATAAGACGGCTTTACGGAAAGCCTCCTGGTAGGAGCTGCGATAGAATTTTGTCGAGCCGGCCGAGGTGCCGGATGTTGCACCGGGGATGGGATGAAAACTCGCAAAATTATCCGCTTTCAGTCTATCGGGATTTTGCTGAAGTGTCTTTTTTGTCAGTATGGGTAGTTTTGAATAATCCCGGAATGTCATTATATCCTCGGGAATTATTCCATGTTTTTTAAATAGCTCACGATAATAAGGTACCTGGACTTGAGCGTGCGACAGCAGTTGTCTTAGTTTCATGAGCTTATATGCTTTCATCTGCTCTCGACTCCAATTACGGCTTTCATTCAAAAAAGCATATATTTTCTTGAATTCCTTACCGTAATATTCAGGAAGCGGCTTGAAACAATAGATAAAATCGCGAAACTTTTTCTTGATTGGTGTCATGATCGATCCCTATATTCAATATGGCTTCTATATCGAACCGAATCTGTCTCAAGACGACAG
>JAABVY010000233.1:17086-21323 GCA_011777135.1 Candidatus Zixiibacteriota bacterium
TTGTGGCAATTCGAAACGGATGAAATAATCTATTCGGAGATATTAGCTATGCGTTCAAAAATGTACTTAAAGGTCTTATTTACAGGCATCTTGATGATCCTTTTTATGGCTAAAGGTGTCTTTGCTCACGGGATAAAGGTTTCGGTCGATCCCCGCATGGAACTTCTGGGTGTAGTGCAGTACCTTTCAGGTTACGAAGAAAGATATGACCTGATTACCGACTTTGATTTTGAATACAAGTTCAATCAGGATTTCTATTTTGCGGATTATGAGAAGCATCCGGCAGTACAAAAGTTCGCTGCTATGAGCATGTTTGGATTCAGCTATGACGCTCCTGCGGCAGTCATGCTGCATCTTTCAAATCCGCCGGAGCTTGATGTGGTTACACCATTTACAGAGTATCTGATAAACAGGGCCGGGGGTGAGGAGAATCTGATGGATTTCATTCAAAAGATGCGTGATTTCGCACGCGAGAGCAAGTTCAACAGGTTCTTTGAGGATAATGCGGAACACTACCGGACTGTAACAGAAAATGTTGCAAGCAAAATCAAGGATAAAAACTATGTCGATGTGATTGAAGATTATTACGGCATCAAGAATCACAGTTATAATATAATATTGGCCCTGCTCTTCCATCCGGGCGGCTTTGGGCCTCGTATCGAGCGCGGGGATGGGAGTTATGACGTTTATAATATTTGCGGGCCAAAAGGAGTGGACACGGGCATACCTCATTTCGGTACGGAAAAGGACTTCAAATATCTGGCCTGGCATGAATTCGGCCATTCTTTTGTCAACCCGTTGACATCCAAATATGAAGAGCAGGTGGAAAAATACTCGAAACTGATAGGCCCCATCGAAAATCAAATGGCCTCCCGCGCATATCCCTCGTGGCCTGTAATTGTCAACGAGCATGTAGTCAGGGCAGTAACCACGCGTCTGGCGTTTATTTATGACGGAGATAAGGAAGGTAGACGCGCTCTCAATAGCGAACGCGGAAACGGCTTCATATACATTTACAAGCTTGTCGATAAACTCGAGGAATATGAAAATAACAGGGACAAGTGGCCATCCCTTGATGATTTCTACCCGGAATTGCTGTCTGTTTTTAATGAATATATCACAGAATATGCGGGCAAGGAATCAGAGCAGATTCCCTTTGGCGGTAATATCAACGGCGCGATCGAAAACAAAAAAGAGACTGTTCTCGTGGTGCCGACCCATGAAGAGGATAAAGAGGTAGAGAAAAAACTGCATGAGTATGTGACAGCGGTCAGGGATAGAGTATTTAATGATGTCCGAATCCTGACCGATGATGAGGCTCTGGAGGAAAACCTTTCCGATTATGCGATTATCGTTTATGGTACTATCGAAGGGAATTCGTATTTATCGAGCTTGAAGGATGATTTACCATTCAAGATCACGTCTGAGGCTATAATCACTGATACAATTCATTCCGGAGAGAACCTTCGCTATATCTCTTCCTGGCGGAATCCTCAGAATCCTCTGAAGGGTATGGTCATTTATACTGCTCAAAAAGTCGACGATGTCTTGCAGATAAACGCCATCTTCCACGGACCGACAGACTATGTGATTGCCAGAGGCGGCGATATTCTGGCGGACGAATATTATGACAAGTCTGAATTCCCCTGGAAATTCTGAGCCGGTCATTTGCGAATTAGCTGTCCGGCATAAATAGCGCACTACTAATGCGGATTTTTCGGCTATCCGTTTGATTACCATTGTTTTGTGATGCCAAAAGGCTTCAAGGCAAATACACTCTTTTGAATAATATTTCATTTATACATTTGGACTGAAACCTTAAATTGGTCTGTTCGTCTTAATAAAGAGAATGAAAACGGTTAGGAACCAATATGGATATCGGCGATCTTGAACATTTCAGAACCCTGCTTTTAGAGCGGGAGAATAATCTCAGCGAGCTCGTGAACTCGAAAGATCATCTTCTGGCGAAAGATGCCGGCAAGGTTCGTGAACTCCTGGTAGAAATCAAGCAGTCTCTCGATCGTATTGAAAACGGTACTTATGGCGCATGCGATTGCTGTGATGGCTATGTTGAGGCTTACAGGCTTGAGATCGAACCAACTTCAAGGATTTGTCTTGATTGCATGGAAAAACACGAGAAGGCGATCTTGGAGGAGGAGCTTCATATCGCAGGGAAAATATACCGTTCTCTGTTGCCGGAAAAGGTAGATTCTATTCAGGGCTTCAAGGTTGCCACACAATCGATTTCCGCCGGCACTATTGGAGGCGACTATTATGACTTCCTGCCTCTTCCGGATGGCAGCGGAATGCGTGTCGTGATCGCGGACATGGTCGGAAAAGGACTCCCGGCGGGATTGCTCATGTCAAATGTCCAGGGAGCGTTGAGGATTTTTTCAGAGGATATCGGAAAACCGGCAGATCTTGTCAGGCGGCTGAATCAGTGGCTGTGCCGGAATATACCCATGAGCAACTTTGTAACTCTGGCCTGTTTCTGTATCGAATCCCAGGATGGGGAAGAATCTCGGATCACTTATGCCAATGCTGGCCATTGGCCTCCGATGCTCTTGCGATCAGGTGGAGAGGTCGAAATGCTCGAACCGACAGGAGGTATTCTCGGCGTACACAAAGAATTCACATTCGAACAAAAGTCAATCTCGATGTCTCCCGGCGATTTGCTGTTTTTGTATACCGACGGCGTTACCGAATCGCGCAATGGTGATGGCGAGATGTATGAGGAAGCCCGGCTGAAGAAATTTCTTCAGGAACACCGGGGACTTCTACCGAACAGTCTGCTGGACAATCTACTGCAGGAAATATGGGTATTTCGGGGAAGATCAAAATTCGATGATGATCTAACTGTTATCGCTCTGCAGAAGGAATAAAAACCCGCCCATTTATGAGCGGGTCGAGAGATAGAGCTTATATTCATTTTAATCAACAATCCGGAATACCGTCTCCATCGACTTCACAAGGATCGTTACCTTCCATAAAAATATAGTTGATAAGCCAGACGGCATCTGAAATATTTACTGCCCCATCACAATTCAAATTTCCGGTCTCAAGGGGGAACGGCGGATTTCCGCCAATGAAAACATAGTTGGCGATATAAATCACATCGCTGACATTAACCGAACCGTCAGAATTGGCATCCCCGCATATCGGCTCACCAATAACACCAACTTGGGAGGCAATATCCCGCATCTCCCAGTCGGAGACATCGGCGCTGTCTATAATACCATCCCCGGTATATGCAAAGAACAAGCCCTGATAAACTGCGCTGTCCGTTCCGCTGAATCCGGGACTTAACAGGAGACGGGTAACTATCCCGTCATAGTTATAAGCGATTCCTTCAGGCCCGCTGTAATCGGGTACAATCTCGCCGTCGAAGATCAGATGTATTGCGCTTAAGCTGTCCGGGAGTACAAGATGCACCTCTTTTGCGACTGTATCCTGGACGAAGAGCGCCATAGGAAGAAAGTGCTTGTTTCCATCACGGCCCAGCTTTGGATAAGGACTTATATCTCCTATAATCACGCGATACATGAATATCAGGTCCCGCATGGTAGGATAGATGCTGTCTTTATTGCAGTCGGTGGCTTGCAATTGCCCCTGAATATTAATATTAAACACAGCCAGACCGTAGATGTAGTAACTCTGGAACATGACATAGTCGGCAATTTCAAATGCGAGGCCATTCAGGTTTACATCTCCTGTCATATCTATTGGTTCATCGCAAATTATATCAATAATTCCATTGTAGAAATCGACCAGCTTATATTTGCCGCCACCGGGCAGATTGTAGCAGGAGTCGGGTACGCCATGGATGGTCGGCAATGTATCATCTTGCTGGATAAATTGATACATGAGAGGGTCAAAAACCGTATCGGATAGAAACAGGCTGTCCCCCGCTGTATTGAAAAGTATATTATCAGCACATTGAGTCCAGTAAAATCTCAATGGGAAGGTCAGGCAGTCATTTTCCGGATTATTTTTTATATAGAATTGCAGATAAAAAAGAGCATATGTGCCGTTTGTGAAATCGCATCCAAGCGGAGTTGAACCTACTCCCGCAAATATTTTTTCCACACCGGAAAGCTCAGGCCGGTGTGACATTATATACCAGTTACATTCATCAATCGGATCAAAATCGATATCAACAAGCTCCATTGCAGAGGTATCGTACTGGATAAGAAAATCAAAACCGCCCAGCACAATGTCTGTATTATTTTCTATTACC
>JAABVY010000233.1:21357-21692 GCA_011777135.1 Candidatus Zixiibacteriota bacterium
ACTGCTGGCAATAAAGCTGAATGAGATCAGCAAAATCAGGCTGAATGCGATTATTGCCGACCTTTCCACGACTTTCGATTGGCATCGTTTAGACATATCTCCTCCCATTAACAGGTTAAAATATTAAAACGCCTAAAACGATAGCATTTATCCCTAAGATTAATCCTCTGTTTTGATATCTATTCTTTGCAGTAGCAGTCTAGCAGATGAAAAATAGCGCATTTGCTCCATTTGTCAAGAATTTATTGCGCATTTATGAAATCTTGCGTAAATTTATTGTCATCAGAAGGGATAAGATGCACTGATGCATCAGATTAAATCCATAATGACATAAT
>JAABVY010000348.1 GCA_011777135.1 Candidatus Zixiibacteriota bacterium
AGGTCCAGGTGATCGCCAGCAAGGGCGCTAAATCGGGGGAGTTCGAATTCGCTCCGGGCGGGGGATATCGGATTAAGGAAAATGATCTATTGGTGGTGCTCGGTAAAGAAGAAGATATTGAGAAGATCAGGGAATAGAATTGCTTCTACAATCCCAGCATCTTTATTTCATAGTCGAATTTTGACGGTTTCAGGCGAATCAGCCAGCCCTCGCCGTAAGGATCCTGAAGTGACAGTTCGGGATTTTTCAACACCTTATCATTCACTTCCACGACTGTGCCGGATAATGGAGCTACCAGGGAATGCGACTGAAGGTCGGCTGAAATAATCTGCAGGAATACGCCTCCCTGCCTGAGCTCATCCCCCTCTTCAGGTAAATGGATTGATTCGATTTTACCGACGGTATGCAGGAAGGTCCGTTTTACTCCCAGAAGCACTGTTTCATCCTTCTGCATCATCAGCCATGAGTTCTCGTCGATATTTTTGAACATCTTGCTGTTTCTGATATCAGCTTCTTTTGCCTCGCCCCCGGGACTCTCAGCCGCGACTTCAGCCTTTTCTGCGGCTCGCACAAGATCCGCGGCACGGGTAAGAACACCCAGTAATTCCTTTTTGGTAAAAGGTTTGGCTATATAGTCAAATGCTCCCAGTTGTGTCGACTGCAGGGCGGTGTTGATTGTTGCGTAGCCGGTTATGACTATCATGGGGATATGAGGATTCTCGCGCTTGACCATGCTCATGAATTCCAGACCGTCGATATCGGGCATCATTAAATCGGTCATGATTATGTTTATATCATGCTCGAGCATGATCTCGGTCGCCCGACGAACCGAGAGGGCTGTGAAAACCTCGTACCTATCCTCTTTTTTGAGATGTTTGTGGACACTGTCCAGAACAATCTGCTCATCATCCACAACCAGGACATTCAATTTCTTTTCCATATCTATACTCCCTGATTGAATGCTTTATCATAAATATTATCAGGTTCCATGATATGCAGGAAGAACGATATTGAATATCGCTCCTCCCTCGTCGGCCATATCTACCTCAATAGTTCCCCTGTGACGTTCGACAATACCCCAGCTGACCGCAAGTCCGAGGCCATTGGTACCCTTTGTTGAAAAGAATGGTTCGAAGATCTTGTCGATCAGATTCTCGGGAATACCCGGACCATTATCTTCCACAGATATGATACATTTATCGTGACGTTTGTCATATTTTGTAATCAGTCGAATAAGTCCTTTGCTGTTCATAGCATCAGCCGCATTGAGCATCAAATTCAGCACAACCTGCTGTATCTGTCTTTGATCACACTGGATCGGAGGAATATCCCTGGCAATATCCTGCTTTATTTCGATATTCCTGAATTGAGGCAGTTTTTCCACCAGGGAAAGGGCATGAATAATTATCTGGTTCGGGCTGGTCTTTTCAAGTTTGGGAGCCTCCTGCCTCGCAAAATCCAGGAGATTTCTGACAATATCCCGGCAGCGCTTGGTTTCGCGGATTATAACCTCAACATCCTCAAAATGCTCATCATGACTATCAAGATCATCCGCAATATCCTCGGCATAAGCCAGAATACCGGTCAGGGGATTATTTATCTCATGCGCTACACCAGCGGCCAACTGCCCTATTGCTACCAGTTTACTGGATTGCACCAGCTGGTCCCGCAGCTCCTTTTCTGAGGTAACATCGCGCATAATAGTGCAGACCCCCAGTACACTCCCCTTATAATCCTGGAGCGGAAATCTGACTGTCTGAAAGTAATGATCGCGGCCTTCGATTGGAATAACCTCCTCATAGGAGCGGTGGCAGTTACATTCGATCACTTCCTGATCGTGTTTCTGGATCAGTTTCGCCAGCCTTTCCGGCAGGATTTCATCTGCCCTCCTGCCGATGAAATCCTCGGGCTTATGTCCAAATGCCTCCGCAGTTACCGGATTCACGATAATGTAGCGTCCCTTCAGATCCTTCATGCTTATCCAGTCATGGGCGGAATCTATAAATGATCTGAATCTCTCTTCCGCAGTTTCGATTTCACGCCTCAGCATGACCTGGTCAGTGATTCTATGCCATGTGGCCAGGATTCCCCGCGGCCGTCCCCTGCGGCTTATGAGCGGGGTGCGAGTAACCTCCCAGTGGACTTCATTGGGCGGAGGAATCATCCAGATGCTGGAAAACGATTCGCCGGTCCGCAGCGTATCGTCAAGCATCTCAATCTCACGCTCACAGTGCTCTTCAAAATCGGTCCCTTTGAATAACTCATTGCAGGTTTTCCCAAGAGCCTCTCCAGGTTTTATACCTATATAATCGCTGAAACTCTTATTTACCCTCATGACCTTCTTATCTTTATCAAGAACGACTATAAGTTCCGGAATACTGTCTACCAGAAGCTGCAGGAAATTACGTTCTCGATCCAGCTTCTCCTCCAGACGTGCCAGCTCGTCGATACGCGCCATCTGATCCGTTTGCGCATTCAGGAGATCCCAGAAAATCCGCGCGATCGTATGGTCGATCAGTTTCACACCGAGGGGAATTATCTTGTGAATCTGTTTTAATACATGATCGCGCCCGGTGAGCTCGAGAACAAGTTCCAGGTCGGGCGTATCCATAACCTCCTGAATATCGGTGGTAGTCTCAATTCCCTTTTTGCGGGCGTAAACCATCCCGGGAGCTTTTGGATCCGAATCCATTACACTTGTAATCTCCAAGCGCAGTTCCTTCATAAATGTCCCGGAGGCAAGCTCGATTATTTCACGGCAGGCTCTGCCTCCGCCAATAATCACTGTCTTCATATTTTCCCTTTGAGCCTATGCGAATTCAATATTAGATAAAGTCATGTATAAAAAATAATAAAGTTTTATCGGATTGGAAAGTCCCTTTCCAGCATCCTGCGATAGTCTTCAAGGAGTTGACCTATGTTAACATAATAGTCTTTTGGCTTTATAGTGAAATGCAGCAGGATGTTGTTCAATCTTTCGGGGATATACGGGTATAACTTCTTGAGATTCATGATCCGGTATTCATAAAAAGCGGAGGCATCGGTCGGCCGCAGGCTTTCCTTAATCTCCGCCGTGAAATCCTTGCTGCGCAGGACCTGCTGAAATGAGTTAATCCCTTTGCCAACACAATAACTAAGGACATTCCCGATACTCCACATATCAAAATCCGAGACTTTCTGGTTTAGGTCAAAATCGATCCATCTGTAATGTCCTGTATTGGCTTCAATTATGATGTGATCGTTCCTTATATCACCATGACAGAACTTATGTTTATGCAGAAATTCTATGGCTTCTATAGATTCAGTCAGATTCCAGAGCAGTTCTCCCAGATCCTCATGGAAATATTGCTCATGGCTCTTGGATATGCTGAAAATATAGTTAAAAAATGTCTGTCCCCTGATATAATCCAGAACGCGGATATTGTTTCTCTTTTCATCAAATACGCTGTAGCCTTGCATGAACCGCTTGTCGCCCTTGACTATTTCCAGAACCTTGCCCTCCTTTTCCGGGGAACGGTAGCAACGCACCTTGAAAATCCCGATGTGCGCCATGAACTCCTCGTTGAATTCGGTCTTGATAATTTTCTGCTCACCGGATTCCATATCTATCACCGAAAAGACCCAATACTTGGGCTGCTCACCGATGCCGAAACGGGTCTCGTGTTTATTACCCTTGACCACAAAATCGCGCCCGCCAAGCCGAATAATATCCCCCCTGATAATATTCATCCAGTCCGAGGTGTCGGTTATAATTCGCGGTGGTTCATATAGTTTCCATCCTGTCAGTTCGACGATCCGGGCAGCCAATTTTTCATTTTCATTCATTTCAGTTCAATTCGTTAGAAGTTATTTTCTCATGCGCTATTAATATCGCCAATCCACAGATGATTTCAACAACTATCCTTAAGAAGACTTCATTCCACACAGTTGCCTGATTTTTCTTTTTTCTTCAGGACGATAGAAATTTATCACATATAATATTACGGGAAACAAAAATAATAATGTTGTCTTTATGGTCATCCACAGGAACCACTCTCCCCAGTCCAGGGAGATCAAAGAGATTATCGGACGGCTCCCGATCAATAGCTCGTCTGCAGCTACTATAGCAAGGCCTGCGATAGTGATTGTAATCATCCGTTTCCATTGGTAGTTGATCGGAAAAAGACGCTGCACAGCCACAAGGCTGATCAGGAAATAGGCAGCAAAGGAAACAACTGTTGCAAAAGCGGCACCATGATAGTCGATGCGCGGGATAAGGATTAAGCACAGGATAACCGCAACTGCCGCTGAAATACCGAATAGAAATGGTTTGTACATCGTCTTTTTAGCTATATAGAATCCCGAGTCGAGAACAAGCGAGGCCGCCCAGAAAAGATATGCCAGGGCAATCCAGGGCACCACCGCAGCCGCTTTCCAGTAGATAACTTCGCCGAAAATCGCCAGAAGCTCCCTTCGGAATAGAATTATTGCCATTGATACAAAAGTATATGTAAAGACCACATAAGTCATAAAATTGGCAAAAAGACAATCTCTATCCTGCCGCTGTGCATATTTAACATAAAGGGCGCTCCAGACCCTCAGAAACGGCGACATGACCAGAGCTGTCGTCAACGTGCCGATCCTGTATCCTATGGCATAAATTCCCACAGAATCGCTGGAGGTCAGGTGCAATAGTATATAACGGTCACCGGAATTCAATATGAAAAGAAAGATGCTGCCTGGAACAAAAGGTAATCCAAATTTGATCATTTCCCTTAGCAGGGAGAGGTCAAACCTTACTCCGACTCGGATCAGAATGTAACCGAAAAGTGCGATACCAAATATGCCCACATGGATAATATGGCCCCACAGCACGCCCGCGATTCCCATATCCCGGTACGCCACAAGATAGACTATCAGTGCAAGCCCGATTAAAAAGCGGCTGACCGAAATCAGGACAAAAACTGTCGATTGCAGACGGGCCTGGAAATATAAAATCGGTACAATGTAGAGCACTTCGAAGAAAATCATTAGAAGCATCAGACGAACATAGATTACGTATTTCGTTGAAGCGAAGATTATATCTGCCAATTGATTAGCAAATATTATCAGCATGCCGACCACCAAAAAGGAGAACACCGCCAGAAACTGCATGGCAGTCGAAATGACCTTCTTTCTATATATCTCACTATCCTTTTCCTGGTAGAAGCGCAAGGTGGTTGTAACCATGCCAACCATCAGAATAATCCGCAGGATATCATTGGTGCGGTTGATTATCTCAAGCAGTCCAATCTCATTAGGATTCAAGTAGTTCATATACAAGGGCAGAAGAACAATGCTCATGGCATTGGTAAGAAGGATCGCGAGTCCGTAAACTGATGAGTGCCGCAGTATGGTCTTTATCTCATTCCACATTGCAAAAGTGTACCGAGCTATACATATAGCCATCTGAAGATTTAAGGAAACAATTCAATGACATATCTTTCACAGCGAGTTCATGTGTCGCTGGATATCTTATAAAAAAAAAGAAGTTTACAAAAGAATAAACTTCTTCAAAAATGGCAATCGGGGAGTTTATAAAGAAAGCTGTTTTCCACCGCTCAGGGTGAAAGCACCTTCTTATAATTAAGCATGGCCCGAACAGTGTCTTTCATATTAGTCGGTTCTCCGATCAGCAGCTTATCCTCTCTTTTAAAATAAGCCAGGCAGGTGCTGCAGCTTAATATTTCTGAGCCCAGCTCTTCGAATTTCCGCAGGCTCTCGATCACCGGGGAACCCTCGGTTGTGAGAAATATTCCACTGTTCATGCAGACTATTCTATCCGGGATCCTGCCGGAATCTAAAAGCACTTTTAAAAATGAATCCATCAGCTTATCACCCAGATCAGGTTCACCGTCACCCACATGCGCAGAACCCAGGAACAACATCAAATCTTGGTCAATATTCATGCTTTAATCTCCAGTCTGCACGATACAGTTCCTTCCATAAAATATCCTTGGAAAATATATACGTAATAGCGCATGGTATCATTTTCTTTTACTATCAGCTATTCACAAAATTATCGGCATAACCCCATTTGCTGTCATGACTGCGAAGGTCGATTCCATGCTCGAGCCATGCTTTCAAATTGGCCAGGAAGAATGTCCAGCCGGCGCGCTGCTCCATATGCGTGTCCCATTTGTGATTGGGAGAGGTTTTCATATTGAATTGATGCAATTCGCAAATTGTATGTCTGCCTGATTTCCTGAATTTTACTTCCACCTCTTCATCATTCATACCGAATGTAAAATGTATCCGGCTGTCCTTACGCACCCCCAGTATCTGCATAACGAATGAGTTTCCATATATGTCGGTTAAACTAAATTTCCCACCTTTTTTCGGCTCTACCTCGGCATCGTATGCAAACCATTTACAGATTTCCTTCGAATTTGTCCAGGCCTTATATACTTTCGAGGGCGCGGCCTTTACGGCTATTTTCAATGTAAACTGAGACCAGTCAAATTTCTCCTGTACCGGCATTTATCCCTCCTTAAATTATATTAGATTCTTTCCCCTGATTCTATATATTGCCGAGTCCCCTTGAACTTAGATAAATTTCCCATTCGCGATCATTACGACTTTTCCGCCCACATGAATATTGATTCTGCCTTCTTCTTCATTGGCGCGAAGATACAGGCGGGAGGGCCGAAATATCTCATAGCCCTGCTCGACCTTTATGTCGATTCTATCCTCATCGAAATAACGATTCTTCACCAGATAAGCCGCCAGGCAGCCATTGGCCGATCCGGTAGCCGGGTCCTCGGCCACTCCAAGCTCCTCTGCGAAGAACCTGACATTGAGATCGTTAGTTTCACTATAGGTTTCGGGACAGAAGATTAATACCGAGCGGGCCTGCATCGTCTCTATCAGCTCCCTGAATCTTTCCCTGTCCACTGAGGCCTGCTTGACCGCATTGAGATTTTTCAAAGGCACTATCAGGCAAAACATACCGGTCGAAACCTCCTCAATTGGAAAACGCTGATCGATATACTCATAGTCAATCCCTATTGTCTTCGCTACTTGCTTCGCTTCCGCAGTCTGCCCGAATTCCGGCTCGATCTGCTTCATCCACAAGAGCTTTCCCTCAGATGTCACCGGAATCTGCCCGACCTGCAGATTCAGGATGATCTTCTCCGAGGTCTGTTTGAAAATCTCATTTTTGATTATAAAGGCAGTACCCAAAGTGGGGTGTCCTGCAAAAGGCAGTTCCTCTACAGGTGTAAATATACGGACATCATATCCGCCATTATTCTCCTGGTCGGATAATATGAAAGTCGTCTCAGAGAAATGTGTCTCATTGGCTATTCTCTGCATTTGCTCGCTGGAAAGGTGTTCGGCATTGCGAAACACAGCCAGCTGGTTGCCGGCGTACTTTTCCTCGGCAAACACATCGACAATATAGAAATCCAGTTCGCCCATATTCCAAACCTCCATTATACGTCGACATTAATTTCCGCGACATGCAGCAACCTGCGGTCACGGTTTTCGAGAAAATTCTGAAGCATATATCTTAAACTTGGTTCAACATAGTCGTCATGGAATTTTTCACGGTTGAGTCTTATCACGACCCGCATGTTTAGATCGAATAATTCGGGATGAATCTTGACAGTGAAAGCCCCGACCCGCGAGCCTTCAATTTCGATACCATTTCCCTTATGGTTTACCCGGGCCATGGCAGAATATTTCTTATATACAAATAACTGCTTTCTTTCCGGAGGCGGAAGAACGCCGTAAACAGAGAATCTCTCGCCATTACGATTAATTTCCATAACCCCTCCTCCTCCCCGATGCAATTGTGATTTGAAGTTTGCCAGATCCTCCATATCCTCGATCTTCATCGTGTTCCCGCCGATGATGATATCCCCCGCCTGCAATCCGATGTTGCTGGCCAGAGTCTCACCTTCGGTTACGCTTTCGACCTTCACTCCGGCAGCTTCATAGGAATAGTCAGGTATGAATCCGACAGAAATTGTGCTGTCAGTCATTGTAGCATTCAGACTGGTATGCCATATCTTCGGGGCGCCCTTGGCAATCTCATTAATCGCAAACCACTGAAAATCTCCAAATTCCGTTTCCGCTGCTTCCCAGGTGAAGTCGGATAGAATGCGGCGTTTATGCTCATTCATAAAATTAAGCATCTGCCTGAAATCCTTCGGGCCATACTCCGAAAGGTCATGTTCGCCCTCAATCGCATGAAATTTCAGATCTGCATGAGCCCTTTGAATAAGCCGCACCGCAGGGCTCATAGATGCGGTCGGATAAAGCTGATCCCGGTTGGTAAAACCCGCAAATATGGATACACTACTCAGATTGGAGGCATACGTATGCAGCCCGCCATCCTCATTTGGCACGCCCGGATGGCCATTAAGGCAAATAAATGTGGCAAAGTCGGTTGGGTCCAGCATAGCGAAACCATAAGCGCCCGAGGCTCCGTCCGAAAAACCTGCCAGGTGCACGTGATTGTCATCGACATTGTATTCACGCTTTACCGTACGAATCAGACCCTTGATATTTGTCATGCCCACTTCGTCCCACCAGGTGGCATCCTCCTGCCCGAAAGGAAAGACTGCCAGCCATCCGGCCGCTTTGGCAATATGCTCCAGCATCGGATGTTCCTCAGCATATTTCAGCGGGTCCTCCATAACATTCTTTCTGCTGATCAGGCCGTGAAGAATAACGATTATCGGTGTTGGCACATTCGGATCATATTGCTCCGGCACATATAGAACCCAGGGACGCTCGACGCTGTCGATACACATATTCATCCTTTTAATAAGCTGTCCGCCCGGCATTTCCGGAAACTTCATATTCGTAATAAAGGACATGACAGCATCGACAGGAGGATTTGCCTCCAGAACATCCTCCAAAAGCTGTTCCTGTTCAGTTTCATCCCCGGTTATCAGCAGCCTGTCGAGATCGGACTGCCAATCAGCAGATAACCGGCAAGTTGTGAAGCTGACTATCAGTACAAACCAAATTAATATGAACTTTTTGTGCATATATCCCTTCCGTATAATAAACAGCTTTATTAGAATATTGAAAAAATATATCTTGAATGCAAATCATAATAAAAATTAATTACAGCACGGAAGGTATTTGTTCGGTAAACAGATTAGGTTTTAGAAGCAGACGGGGAGTGCAAAATTAAGTAATGGCTGCTATTGGGGGATATCTTCTTAT
>JAABVY010000143.1:0-7540 GCA_011777135.1 Candidatus Zixiibacteriota bacterium
TAAATTTCCCATCATAAAATATCTTTACACCGTAATCGGTCCCGACCCAGAGACGGCCATCTGAATCGTAAGTCAGGACATTAATCTTGTGAGTCAGGGAGTAAGTGAACGGTAGCTTTATTTTCTGACCAGGTTCAGGAATATCAGACTCCAGTCCATTCATCATCTTAATCTGATAGACGGCATTGACCAAAGAATTCTGATCGGAATAGCCGATAAAGTCGCGCACAATTTTCTGGATGGTATCATTGACTGAAGCCTCATAGATAAAATAGTCTGTCCATTCCGAACCGTTATACCTGAAGAGATTGTTCTCTGAAACCGCCCAGACTCTATTCCTGGAATCGGCGTGGACCAGGTAGAGATCGGTATCATTGATTCCCTGTTCCTCTCCAAAAGCCTGCCATGATCCGCGTTCATATAACGCCAATCCAACCGGAGTCGCCACCCACAGTGATTGATCATCAGGAGATGACAGGGATGTTATCGTGTTCGCGGGAAGTCCGCTCTCTTTGGTAAATCTCCGCCATCCCTTTTCCTTCGTATCATATCGGTAAAGGCCGTTGTCAGTTCCAACCCAGAGAAATCGTCCCATACCTGCGAGTGTTGTCGGTTCTGATTCCAGGGCAAGGCTGAAGGGAATAATTATCTTATCTGGCAGACGGCGATGGTCCACTCGGGCGGCATGAAATGCCAGGCGGTCGATGGTCTGCATGCTCAGCTCTTCCATCTCGAGTGCGGCCTCGGCCTGATTGATGAATTCATTCAGTTTTTCCTGGTCAAGTGTCAGGTTAAGCCAGGCGGTCTTCATAAATTCGAGGGACTCTATAAGATTGTCAGCGCCCTCCTCGGGAAGCCTGGCCTCCAGGCGTTCCACCAGACCGCTCAGGCGCTTCCAGGAAACATCGGTGTTTATCTCTACCAGAGCCAGCTTCTTGTCTTCAATATCAGTACCTTCCTCAAGAGAAAGCTTCTGGTAAATAACCTCTTCCAGGGTGGCTCCGCGCCTGGGATTGAAGGTCATACCCTCGAACCAATCCTGACCATTAAAATGCAGGAGACCCTGGCTGGAGAGAGCCCAGATGTCATATTTACGGTAATTGGCCTCGGGCAATCCATTCTCGACCAGCGTCACAGTTGCCAGGCTCTTGCTCCAGGGCGAGGCATAATCTTTCCAGAGGGATAAAAGCAAGCTGTATGGGATCTTGACTGATTCGGCACGCTGGGGCTGCCCGGCCTTGTCGACCACGAGCATGATCTCACCATACTCCTTCTCAGTTATTTCACCATCTTCCAGGGCAAAAGTAATCTTCTCATCCAGGAAGCGGATCGATTCCTCTTTTACCTTGAGCTCCTGCCAGTCTGCCACCAGTCTCTCGAAGTAATCGTTTATCTCGGCTTCCTTTTTATCGCTGTCAAAATAATCGATCAACCTTTTTCTCTGCCTGTTGAACTCCTTGAATGAGACGCCCGTATTCTCTTCCGCGACCGCTCTCACGGCAAGTTTATACAGGTCGCGCTCGGAGGTATTTACATTGGAGATCACATAGTAGAGAATTGATTCATCCCGATCGACACTGAAGACCTGGTAGGAGACTTCTCCCTGGTCGGCCTCCCGGAAGACTCCGTCGGGACGAAAGGCGAAATTCTTGTAGATTTCCGCTTCACCCTTCTGCAGTTCTCCCTTCAGGATCTTGAGCGCCAGATCGGAGATATGAGGATTGTAGTCAACCTTGAATGTATGATACTCGCTGGCCAGCGGATACATACCCAGGCCTGCGGGATTCCAGTGAGTGGTTGTAGCATCATCGGCAACAGCGACGAAAGCCTCACCCATACCAGCGGCGCGGGCGCCGGCGGCAATCCTCAGAAATAGAACAGCGGCATCAGACACACCGGCCTTTAGCTGCGCGGTAGCAGATAGTAAAATTGTCAAAGCCACCAGAATGATGAGGTATTTCTTCATTTTATTCCTCCGGTATTTCTATTTAAGAATTACAAGCTTTCCGAATTTCTCTAAACTTATATTATCGGCCATGCTTTCGGCCGTTCTTATTGATAGTTTATAAATATATACTCCATTAGCCAATTTATCACCCAAATTATCCCGGCCGTCCCACAGGGAAGAAAGATTCTCGCCTTCCCGCCCCGGTAAGTTCCTGAGTGTGTGAATCTTGCGGCCGTTCAAGGTGAATATGTCGATACTTACCTCCGAAGCATCGGAAGAAAGTTCATAATAGAACTGCGTTTCATCCGAAAACGGATTAGGAACATTATATAGTTCAGCTATCTCCGGCGCCTCGGCAGAGCCGATGGCAATATTGTACTCGGCCAGTGACGAATTGTTGGCCGAATCCCAGGCCTTTATCTTCAATGTATAATTTCCATCCTCAACTTCGGGAAGCGTCAGTTCCGCTTCACCATTTTGATACGAACCCGGATAATAAATAAATTTGTCTGTCAAATCAAAAGTATAAAATGGATCGTCATCCAGATTCAATTCAAATTTATGTCCCACCTCGCCGGAGAGATTGATTCCGGAGCTGTCGAAAAGTTCAATCCTCAGCCTGCTCTGCTGCGGGACCACCACACCGTCCGCCAGCGGTTCATCGCCCATAAAGGTCTTTATCTCCGGGGCAATCGAATCCGTGATTTCGGAAACTGTGCCCGAGACCCTGATAGAATCGAGCGAGCCCGAGGCGCTCACATTCTGAACGGCAGACTCGGCATAGGCGGAAATCCTGGCATCCTCGCCGCCGTAGGAGATATCCTTGGGCACCACAAACTGGAGGCTGAACCTTCCGCCCGCGACATCCGTCTGTCCCCTGAAAATACGTGCCCCGGGCATGGTATAGTCCAGATCATAAACAGTGCTTCCGGCAACAATACGATATGTTTTCTCCTGCTGATTGTCAAATACCGCGACTGTGACACTACCGGAAAAATCGGTCAGGAGATTACTGTCCAGGTCCTGTACTTCCCCCTCAACTGTAACCAGGTTCAATGCTGCCAGAGAATCCAATTCTTCGTTGTTAAAAACGATCCTGTACTCAGGCGTCGCCATTTTCATCACCGGATCACCGAACATGATAAATTTTTTGTCGTTCTCGCTCGGCATCGAGGTTTGCTGCCTCAGGAATTTGGCCACATAGACCGCCTCGGCCAGCGAGAAATCCTGATCCGAGAAGAGCACCTCAAAGAGCTTGTAATTGAAATCAGCATTGGGCCCGCTGTAAACCAGGCGTGTGGTAGCCACGGAGGCGATAGCTCCGCCGTCATTATAGCGGAAAAAGATCTCCGCCATCCCCTCATCATAGGGACTGTCGAATTCACCTATCGAACAGGAGGCGGCAATTACCACAGTAAGCTGATCCTCATTGTGCAGTGAAGGGATGTCCTCATTGCGGAAAATGCGCTCATCGGTCCAGAGACGAGGATTCCCATGCCCCACGAAATTGACCAGCAGAGTGCCATTATTAATCGATTCTATCAATTGCCGTTTCGCACCGGGCTTCTCGCCTTTGGAGTCAAGCTCATATTCTATCAGATAAATCTTTTTCTTGTCAAACCTGTCGGGCGAATAGAGATTGGCAAGGTTCTCAGCTTGATGTGTATGGTCAGGCTCCTTATACGGCACGCCGGGTTTGTTCTCATCATCAGCCACAAAAGTCAATCTGTTTTGCCAGCTGCCCAGATTTGTGCCCTGTTCGTAGAGGGCCAGTTTGGCAATGAAGTTGGTGACCTCGGCAGCGTTCCTGACAGGCCAGCGCCCGACAATCATATCCGGTCCGCTGTCGGCAGGATAGCTTGAATCCGAGTCCAGCCAGCCGCCATTGTCGAACAATATATAATTCTCATCAGATACTGTCTGGTCGCCCTCAACCACAAAAGGCGGGATGAGATTCTCTTTATCGCTGCCGGTGTAGCCCATATAATCGTAGATTCCATCCCCTCCCAGAACCACGAATGAGGGTGACGGTTCGGGCCAGTGTTCGAAGGCATGATGGAGAAAGTCCCTGATTGCAACAGGATCGAACATGCCTCCTGAAAATTGAGCGTAGACATCCTCCACCGAAGCGAGATAAACAGAATACCCGTCAGTCTCGCGCAGCGTTCGATAGGCACCGAATGCGGGCAGGAATTCCTCCGGAGTGATTACTATCAGATCATAACTCTGACCGGGATCAATCAGATTATCTACTGTTACCGGCTGCACATTTGCAGGACTGCCGAGCGAGGTTTCCTCTGCCAGCGCGAATCTATGAAAGCCCGAATCAGACTGATTATACTCAAAGGTCAGCATCCTGGAAGACGCTTCCTTGACCGCACCTACCAGGCGCTTCTGGTTGAAAATATCTGTGGCATCGCAGATAACATATGTGCTGTCAGCGGTTATGGCGTTTACATTGTAGTGATAAACGCCCGGTACTGTCTGACCATAGAATGTGAATGTTCCTCCGCGGTAGCGCAGCTGCCTCCTGTATTCCAATTCCAAAAAGTCCAGGACATGATCGCCTCGAATATTATTATTGATGGTTATCATAAGTGAATTCAGCCCACTTGAAAATCCGTCACTCCAGAATGTACCTCTAGTCACATAAGGACCGTCAATTACAAGGGAGTCGTACGGCTGAAAACCATTGATTTCCACAGTGGGTGATCGTCCGGCGACCTGTATATCCAAGCGGCTCGGCTCCCCAGACCCGGTCAGGTCCTCGACGTTTATGAATTGCTCGAAGCTGTTGCCTTCGCGCCAGTACCATGTATAGAAATCAAAGATTGTACCATTTATGTCGAGCAGGAAATTATTTTGTTCGTACCTTTTCTTTTCATCAAAGCCATATATGCCCTGCCCGGAGCTTCTCGGGGTAACGATTACCGAATCCATGCGGAGCGGATCGGACTCGCCACCCGGCCCGAGTGACATGAAAACTGTTCCATAGGGGGTGTAATGATTATGTGTATATTCTAACTCCGTGGTGGCAGTATCGTAGTAATAATAATTGGCTGAGGGAAGATAGAATGCAATATAATCCTCCGGATCAAAACTGGCATCAGCCTCACCTTTAACATAAATGGCAATTTCGCTGAGCTGTGGATAGGGCCCGCCGATCTCAACATTCAGCGGTTTCCCACCGCCCCAGAAAACACGAAACAGCCGCGGATCGAGAGAGTTGACATCAATTCCGGCAGAGCTCAGATCTTCCGGTGTGATCCTTTGAATTCCTGTCAGGCCGAAATCCAATTTTACCCAATTCTGATATTTCTCGAATACATTTTCTCTGGCCTGAAGTGCTATACTTTCAGATCGAGATATTTCTCTCCAGTTACGTGCCTGCTCATAATTGAAGAGCAAGCCTGAAAGAAGGTTTTCGAATGCTCCCTCATCGGAATATCCGGGTGATTTATTAAGCGCACGTTCTGAAGTATTGAAAAGTACTCTGACAGTCATTTCGAGCAGGAGCCTGCCTCTGTCATTTTCGATTATGAGAGGATAAATATTTAATGACTGTGTGTTTTGTGAGCGGATTTTAGCCTGCGGTTTTAATTCCACTGGATCAGTTATGAAGCCTTTATTCTCTGGATTGGCATATTCGACTGAAAACGGCCCGGACCATTGGGCGGAGACAATCTGATAATCAAACTGCGCATCAAATGGTGTGCCCAGCACTATTGTCTTCACGGGTAATGGCGCGGATTGCTCTGCCGGGAGGTTCTCACAGCCTTTAATATGCAGTATTTTCGTCCGGTTCACACCATCATAAGACCAGACTGTATCGCCGGGAGTGTACTTGAACACAAGTTCGTTACCGCTCTGACTGAGAATCTCGATGTCAGCATAGATTCCAGCTGACGCGGAAACGGTTCCAGCGCTCAATATGAGTATGACCGCAAGGCTGGAAATTATGGTGCTAAGGTTAGCAATTCCTTTTATCATTGGCCCTGGGAAAAAAGGATACAAAAAAGCCGGAAATTTGCTATCCGGCCGCCGGCCGTATAGATCGTTAAAAGGGTATTTCAAAACTCGCGACTAATCCTTCTAAAATTCAAAATTAGTTGAACCCTTTAACGATTATTCTATACGACTCCTCTCCTTCAAAATCTGAGTGGGAATTTATTGGATAACTCCCGAATTGTCAAGAAGTTTTAGTTACTGTTTAAAACCCTAAAACCTCCGGGAGTTCCCAATTTATACGCATTTACAGCATTTTAACATTGCAATAAAGAGGCCAAAAATTGAGCTTTCACGCTTTTATAGAGATATCCTTATATAATATAACATGTTAGGGCATTATAGCGGGCATCCTGCCGGATACGTTTTGGCCGTTGATCCTGATGAAATCTGCACATCCTGTAATAATCTGTGCAGAGTTCTAACAATTGAGCGCTACTTACTCTTTTTGCCCATCTTTTCTTCCAGCTTGGAGACAGATTCGATCAGGCTGTCGACTTTTTTCTCCAGGGCCTCAAGGTCATTCTTTCTTGCTACCCGCATACGGCTCATCTTGTCCTCTACCTCAGAAGATACCCTGTCTTTGAAGGTCTTTACATTCTCATCGACCTTATCCATCAGTTCGATCACGGCATCGGCGCGTTCACCCTTCTTGACCTCGCCCTTCTTTACCATCTCGTCGATTAGATGCTCGGCCTTCTCGCGAGTCATCTCGAATGCCCCCAGACCAAACAGATAAGTTTTCTTTAAGATATCCACAGCGCCTTCTCCTTCCGCTATGATAAGTTTGATTATCTCGGATTTCGACTCGGTATCCTTCCAGCGCTTCATGTCCGACAATAATGCCTGCCCCAGCACACGGGAGGTGATATCATGCCCGCTCCTGGAATCGACCACCTTGACCCGATTGCCCTTTCTGATAATCTCAACCAGATCCTCGAGGGTTATCGAGCAATTGGCCTGGGGATCGTACAAGCGCCTGTTGGAATACCGTTTAATCAGATACATATCGCATTTTAGTGCATTGCACCATAAATGTCAATAAAAAAATACGCTTTGTGAATATAGAGGCCTAATGTTTTCCAATGGAGACAAGAACGATATTAATGATTTCGAGCAGGCGGTCCCCGGAGAAGGGCTTTTTGATGAACATATCCCCGCCCACCTTGAAGGATTTTCCGGAATCCTCCCGGGAATCCTTACCGGTCAGGAATAGGACCGGGATATTTCGGGTATCCGGCCGCTTTTTTAGTTCCTCGCAGATCTGATAACCGTCCATGCCCGCCATCATAATATCGAGAAGGATGAGATCCGGTTTTATATCGATGACCCGCTCTACCGCCACTATTGCAGTATTCTCCGTAACTACATCATATCCAGAGGATTTCAGGAATGCCCCTATTACCTCTGTTATTTCCGGCTCGTCATCAATAACCAGAATTTTGGCCGGCTTGACCTTCTGCTTGGGAATAGGTATTTTTGTGCTCATCACTGATATTATCGGCCTTTTGCAAGGCCCTCTTTAGCGCAACATCCGGTGTCCTAATCTGATGCGGCGATTTTGATAACCTCTACCAGTTCTTCGAT
>JAABVY010000143.1:7549-8947 GCA_011777135.1 Candidatus Zixiibacteriota bacterium
CAGCAATTTGCAGAACTGATAACCATCCATCTGCGGCATTATTATGTCCAGTACAATGGCATCGGGCTTGAATTCGCTCGCGATTTCGAGCCCCCGTTCAGCATCATCAGATGATCTGACATTAAACCCCGCGGCATCAAGCAGCTCAGATAAAGAATCCAGAACTTCCGGCTCATCATCGATCGATAATATCTTTATCTCTCTATCCATAAAACCACTTCCTCTCTATCTTTCTATCGGAAAACAAGAGCTAAAATGTAGCGGTATGGTGAAAAAAGAGAGCGTAGCGGTTTCAGAAAAAATCAGCGCAGTAATTCCTCGTAGAAATCCGGACGTCTATCTTTGATAAGATCATTAAACTCAGTGGGCATCTTCTTTAGGCTTCTGCGCAGGTCAATATCCTGAACTGCCACAGCAGTCTTGTTCTTTCCGGCCCGCACCAGAACATTACCGTCAACATCGGTAATCTGGCTCATGCCAGTGAATTTCAGGGTTTCGTCTCCGACTGTGTCCGAGCCTACACGATTTGCGGTGATGGTAAAAATGCGGTTTTCTATTGAACGGATCGGCATTGTTATCTGGCAGTAATTGAGCACAAGGTTGGAGGGGTGACAGACAATATTGGCCCCCCGTAGCGCCAGTACACGGCAGGCTTCGGGAAATATATAATCGAAGCAGATCATCATGCCCAGTTTATATTCATAAAAGGGAAAGACCTTGAACTTGAGATTACCGCGGTTGAAAATAAATTGCTCCTTATAAAACAAGTGCACCTTGCGATATAAATGTACCTCTCCTGTCGGAGTTATATAGGCCGAAGAGTTATAACAGCGGCCGTCTTTTTTCTCGGCCATTCCAATCACAAAAGCGCATTTTTTCTTCTTTGCAAGGGATTGAAAAAGCTTCGTGGTTCTGCCATACGGAATTTCCTCGGCATATTTTGCCAGCTCTCTGCGTGATGGAAAGAAATAGCCGGTCGAAAAGAGTTCCGGCAGGACCAGAAGATCCGCATCGAGCTGATCTATAAGTTCAAGTGCATTCTCTATATTTTCTTTTTTCTTACCAAATTCGGGTTTTGTCTGTACATATCCGACTCTCATCTTAACCTCCTGAATAACTGTATGAATCAACCGGAAAAGACTTCATAATTATACGGACATAGGCAGTTCAATGATGAAGCGCGCACCCTGTGGCTGAATATTTTCAGCGCTCAGATTTCCATTGTGGTCGACCACTATTCTGTGTGAGATTGATAGTCCCAAACCGGTGCCATGCTCCTTGGTTGTAAAATACGGGGTAAATATCTCATTGATTTTATCCGGGTCGACGCCTCTGCCTGTGTCCTCTATTATTAATTTCAGTTTTTTTCCTTCAATATCACTTTTGATCAGAATCCTG
>JAABVY010000290.1 GCA_011777135.1 Candidatus Zixiibacteriota bacterium
TGCGGGAACCGGCGGCGGCACCGGGAAATGAATGTTTCTAACATACGTCTCGCCCGCGCCAAGCATGACATTGCCACGCACCTGACCGAATGACTCAATCGGGCTTGAGCTTTCAAGCCAAACGCGGACGCCATTTTCGCCGCAATTGGTCATTTCGAAAGAGCCCTCAACGAAAAAATTGCCCGGGAAAGTGTACACTGTGTCGGACATTTCGAAGTTGATTTCCAGACAATCCTCTGCTGTGGCTGCCTGGGAAAAACCGATTAAAAGAGCTGCTACTAACAAAAGCCCTAACTTTTTGTTCACGCAGGTCTCCTTTCAGGTTTGAAGGTTATAAAACAGTAAATAAATTCCATTCCCCCTCTAGATATGTAACTAGGTATTTTTCAAAACCGCATTTGAATTTCAAGGTTCCCAAAAAATACAGTAAATATGCGTATTTACGGCCATCCAGAGATTAACAGATAGTCCCCATGATTTATTTCATGAATATCTCCAGAAGCATATTTTAAATGTATAAAAAAATAGACTGCTGTAACTAATGCATATTGGATAAGATACACTACCATATGGGGTCCCGGATTTTGGTGTGCAGACTTTTGGCATTTAAATACCTCAGAGTAAAACAGGATAATATAAATTCTATTTGGAGATTTTCCCGCATTTCCTTATTTTATTGAATATTAATTTCCTTCAGTAAAAAGGGCAACAAATGCCAGATCGTGGAAGTGTCTTAATAATTGATGCTGATTACGAGAGTGTTGCGGCACTCAAGGATCTCTTGGTTCATAATGGTTACACCGTGGATTGGAAAGCGCGAGGGAAGGAAGCGCAGGATGCCATCCATTCCGCTGAACCTAACCTTGTTATGCTGGATGTCAGCCTGCCGGATGTTGATTCATTCACTCTCTGCGAAGAGCTCAAGGGGAATAGGAAAACTGCTGATATTCCGGTTATGTTCATAATGGCTTATGATGATGCAGAGGCCAGGGTAAAGGGTGTTGAGCTGGGCGATGATCTTATTACCAAGCCATTCGAAACACGCGAGGTTCTTGCCCGTGTTGAACGTCAGGTAACCGTCTCGAAAGTTCGTATGGCCCTTCGCGAATCGGAAGCGAAATTCCGGTCTGTGATGGAATCGGCCATTGATGCTATTATCTCTGGCGATGTCTCAGGCAATATCCGTGCCTGGAACAGCGCCGCTACTGCGCTTTTCCAGTATAATGAAGAGGAAGTTATAGGCCAGCCCATCGAAATTATCATCCCCGAGCGCTTTCGCAAACAACATCGCGAGGGGTTGCAGCGCGTGAGTTCAGGAGGTCCGAGCCATGTAATCGGTAAGACTGTCGAACTTGCCGCTTTACGTAAGAATGGAACTGAGTTTCCAGTCGAATTATCGCTGGCCACATGGTTTCTTGATGACGAGCGTTACTTCACCGGTATTATACGTGACATCAGTGAGCGTAAGCAGGCAGAACAGAAGTTCCGTTCGGTGACTGAATCGGCAATCGATGCCATCATTTCGGCCGATCACACAGGCAAGATCGTCAGTTGGAACAAAGCAGCCGCTCGCATTCTCGGATATAGTGCTGAAGAAGCAATCGATAAGCAGCTTGAGCTGATTATCCCAGAGCGTTTTCACGAACCGCACCGACAGGGCATGCAGCGGGTGACAGAAGGTGGCGAGAGCCGGGTAATCGGCAGGACAGTGGAACTGTTTGCGCGTACAAAAAGCGGAGAAGAGGTTCCTATTGAGCTGTCACTTTCCACCTGGACTGTGCGGAACGATCGCTACTATACAGGAATCATACGAGACATAAGAGAGCGAAAGCAGGCGGAAGAAACACTGCGTCTGAGTGAGCAGGCATTGCGGCAAAGCACACAAAAGTTAAAGAAAAAAAACAAGGAACTCGAAGATACATTGAACCAGCTGCATGAAATGCAGAATCAGCTGATCTTGCAGGAAAAAATGGCCTCGCTTGGCAAACTAAGCGCTGGCATGGCACATGAATTGAATAATCCCGTCTCTGCTGCTCAACGAGGAGCGGTGCAACTGCAGCATATGTTTCGGCAGCTGCAGGACGCTTACTGGAAGATCAGCGAATTAAAACTGACGGGAGATAAACTGAAAAAAGTCATGGCGCTTGACCGGCTTGTCGGCATGGGCGCCGGGAAACCCGGAGATCTGGACGTCATAACAAGAAGTGAAAGGGAACTTGAAATAGAAGAGTGGCTGAAAGAGCGGGGAATAGAAAATGCCTGGGAGCTGGCTCCCTCGCTCTTGAGTCTGGGCTGTGATAAAAAAAGACTTAACTCGCTGGCTCAAGATTTTACTTCAGGACAATTCCCGGTTGTTATCAGTTGGCTAAGTAATCTCCACACAATTCAGAGCCTTTTGGTCGAAATCAGCTTGGGAACCGGCCGCATTGCCGAAATTGTCAAGGCGCTAAAGACATATACATATATGGATCAGGCTCCTGTTCAGGCCGTAAATGTTCACGAGGGTTTGAACAATACACTTATAATACTGCATAACAAATTGAAAGATGGGATAACAGTCCGCCGGGAATATTCTGAAGATTTACCTTATATTCAAGCCTATGGAAGTGAGCTTAACCAGGTCTGGACTAATATAATCGATAACGCCATTGATGCTATGGACGGTCGGGGCGAGCTTATTTTACGAACCCGAGTGGAAGACTCATGGGTAGTAATCGAGATCGAGGATGATGGACCAGGAATTCACGAAAAAATTCAAAGCAAGATATTCGATCCTTTTTTCACCACCAAATCTCCCGGGGAAGGGACCGGATTGGGGCTTAATATCAGTCACAATATTATTGTGCAGAAACACAAGGGGCAAGTGGAGGTGTTTTCAGAACCTGGAAAGACCTGTTTTACCGTACGACTTCCGATAGAGGTTGAAAATGCCTGAACATGGTTAGCAATGAGAGAGGAATTTAGTGAAACCTGTTATCATGACAATTGATGATGAACCGCATGTACTCAATGCGATTGAGAGAGATCTGCGTGCGAATTATCATAATGATTATCAGATAATCAAAGTAAGATCCGGTGCGGAAGCTCTGGAAGCATTGAGGCAGCTCAGCATGCGCAATGCGCCTGTCTCGTTGTTACTGGTAGACCAGCGGATGCCCGGGATGAGCGGGACTCAATTTCTGGAAAAGGCGATGAAACTATACCCCCAGGCGCGCAAGGTGCTGCTCACGGCTTATGCAGATACCGATGCAGCAATTTCCAGCATTAATAAAATTGGCCTTGATCATTACCTCATGAAACCATGGGATCCTCCAGACCAGAATCTTTATCCGGTGCTGGACGACCTCCTGAGCGACTGGCTGGCCTCGGTACCGTTGCCCTATGAAGGCATCCGGGTGGCCGGTACGCAGTGGTCTGCAAGTTGTCATAACGTTAAGGATTTCTTGACTCGCAATCAGATACCATACCAGTGGCTGGATATCGAAAAGGATTCAGAGGTCAAAGCTCTTATCGATACGGTCGACAAAGACAGCTGTAGGCTGCCAATGGTGTTTTTTCCGGATGGCAGCTATTTAGCCGCTCCTACTTCTCAAGTCCTGGCGGAAAAGGTAGGGCTTTATGCACGTGCTCAGCGGCCTTTCTATGATTTGATAATTATTGGGGCCGGTCCGGCGGGATTGGCTGCCGCTGTATATGGGGCCTCAGAAGGACTGCGAACTGTCGTGATTGAAAAAGAGGCTGCAGGAGGACAGGCGGGCTCCAGTGCCCGGATTGAAAACTATCTGGGATTTCCACAGGGAGTCAGCGGACTGGATTTGGCTCGAAGAGCAACCGCACAGGCCAAACGGCTGGGAGCAGAAATTCTGACCGCGCAGGAGGCTGTAAAGGTTCGTGTGGACGATCCATACCGCTTTGTCACTCTGCAAGACGNNCAGTTCGTAAGCCTGACGTACCCGGTATCGAAGATTTTGTTGGAGGTTCGATTTACTATGGTGCTGCGTTGACAGAGGCTAAATACTACCAGGGCGGACGGGTTTTCGTAATTGGGGGGGCTAATTCCGCAGGTCAGGGGGCAATCTTTCTCTCACGTTACGCCAGCGAGGTCACTCTGCTGAAACGGGGCATGTCATTGGAAGAAAGTATGTCTAAGTATCTAATTGATCAAATTAGAGGAACTGAAAATATTGAAGTGAAATTGCAGACTGAAATGTCCGCGGTGCATGGCACTGGCCGGCTTGAGGCTATCACTATACGGAATAACGAAACCAAGGAAAAAGAGAAGGCACCTGCGGATGCAGTATTTCTTTTTATTGGCGCCGTCCCGCATTCCGCAATAGTCTCAGACATAGTTGAGCGGAGCGAAGAGGGATTCATACTTACGGGGCCGGACCTGATTCGCGCCGGGCATAAGCCAAAGAACTGGAAGCTGAGACGGGACCCTTTGCTTATGGAAACCAGTGTACCCGGAATTTTTGCCGCCGGCGACGTTCGCCATAATGTTGTCCGGCGTGTGGCCTCCGCCGTGGGGCAGGGAGCGGTGGCCATCAGCATGGTTCATAAATATCTTGAAACAGTCTGATAATGAAGTTCGCATAAATTTAAGAGTGACAGTTGAAACCACTATCCATTATAGGAATGCATCATGTCCGCATGCCACTCTTGGTAATTTATTACACTGAAAGCAAATAGTTTTTATTGCAGTCTGTTGCAGTTATGTTGCAGTGTTGCACGCCGAAAATATTCAAAATATTGCTTGACCGGATTGACAGTGAAGTAATATTTTATCCTTTGAAAGATTTGTTGATTCGATAGGGATTGTTCAATTTGATCGGTACTCATCACAAATAATTATTCAGCCACTTCCGCTTTTATACCAGGCAAAGAATCGTTTTTGATATAGATCTATAAACATCAGTTGGAATTACAGCTTGAGAATCTCGAACTTAAAAAGTGTCGGTATTGCTATGATGTTCTCCTGGTATGACAAAAAAGTCATGAGCGCTATCATTACCGTGCTGGTACTCTCCACGGCTGGCATATTGGTCATTGATCATATCATGAGAATGACGGGAGGTCCTACTGATTTTGTGATCACCAATCAAAGATCTCCGGATATAAGGATAATGATGGGTGAAGACGCAACTGCGGTCATGCGTGAGACCTTCCTTTATCAAACAAATAGAGTTGGAAGCGAGGAGTTCTGGACGAAATATAGACAGAAATCAATGATTTTGCCGTGTCAGGGAAATTGCTCTCCGGGAGTCGAATATATTCTTATTGTGCCAATCATAAAACTCAAGTACGCCGGGTCAGATTATGTCGAGCTGAGGGATGAGGATAAGTCGAAATCGCTCCGGAACGTCGAAATTAAGACCTTAAAGTAGGCGAGACATTTCAACATTTACATAACAAAATTGAATAAGTCCCGACGGCCTTCTTTATTTATGCTCTCATGCCTTCTTCCCGGAATTCCACAAAGTCACCTTTCTCGGTGTTTGTGGCCTTAGCTCTGCCTGCGGCCAGCTCCAATGCCCCCTGAGCACGAAGTACAGGCCGAGAGAGACGAAAAGGACGAAGACTGTGATGAATTGCCATCACGCGTCCATTCTTAGCCAGGAATAAGACGTCAATGGGAAACTTCATCCCGAATGTATGTATCCATTGACATGGAGCAATGTACATGCCTTCATCTGGATGAAGCTCGTTCCTGCCCAGAAGGCCATGACGCCGTTCCGCACTTGTCCCCGCCCACGCGACATGATGAGCGAGAACCACTTTTCCCTTTGAAACATTTACAGCTAAGAGGGCCGGCTCATCAGTATTACTGTCTTGCTTGTGTTTTGCTGACATTTTTTCGCTGCCTTCCCGAGTTTACGAGAAAAATAGTATCAACAAAATCATCGATTGGCTCAGAGCTACCAGTGCTACTGAATTCCAGAGTTGTGCCTACCGCATCGCCGACAGCCAAACCCATCATTGCGCCCTGGAATTTCTTCAAGTGACGGTCTCTATTTGTAGATATCTTCGATCTCATACTTCCACTTATGGTTACATCGGAGGCAGTGCCACCTTGGAGGATCATCAGATGGTTTACATCCCCCATATGTGACATATTTGCCCCGCCGAGAGTCTTCGGAATCATAAACTATGCGATTTTGATCAGGAGAGTTGCATAACGGGCATCTTACATTACCACTCAACGTGGCTTCCAGCTCTTTCTCGTCCCGCAATACCTTGTTTGCCAGTCTTAGCAAGAACTGGCGTACTGTCTCATTAGTCTCTTCGTAGGCAAATTTGCGGTAAAGATTCACCAGCCTATAGTTCGCGTCGCAGCATTCATCCAGCAGTTCAGGCAACTCTTTCAATTTGCTAGTCCAATCGCGGTCAGTCCACTCGGCTGATCCGGTCTCATCCGGTTGGTCATTGGCCTGGCCGTCGCTTAGTTTGTCGTCGCTTGGAATTTTAGTCAAATTGTCCTAAGCCCTTCCCAGTTTTCTGCACTTAATCTAAGTTACTTTTTTTAATAGTTGTTGTCAAGCCTTCGCCGGTCGAGCGACCATATCTGAGTGGAAGCGGCCAGATGGGTTGCTTTGACGCTGGTGTACGCATTAATGGCTCTGTGAAGGCTATTATATTCGATGAGTACAATGTGTTCGGAGTTGAA
>JAABVY010000364.1 GCA_011777135.1 Candidatus Zixiibacteriota bacterium
CAGCGATATGTATGTGCGCACTCGGGGAGAGTATCAGTCTCTTGACCAGATCGCAAATACGATCATAACGGTTGTAGACGGCTATCCGATTCGAGTTGGCGATGTGGCCGAGGTGGTGGATGGCTATGAGGATATCAACCGCATTGTGCAGATTGACGGCCAGCCAATGGTGCGGCTGGGGATTCGAAAGCAGTCTGGCGCCAATACAGTAGAGGTAGCCCGGCAGGTGCGGGAAGTCATGGAGAGGGTAGACCGTGAGCGTGATGATCTCGAATTGATGATGGTGATCGATCAGAGCGAATTCATACAGAACTCCATTGACACTGTGAAGCAGTCGGCTCTTTTCGGCGGACTTCTGGCAATTTTCGTGCTTTATGTCTTTTTACGGAACGGTTCAACCACATTTATAATTGCACTCTCGATCCCGATTTCGCTCATAGCCACTTTCGGTCTCCTGTACTTTAATGATCTTACTTTAAACCAGATGAGCTTCGGGGGACTGGCGCTGGGGATTGGATTGATTGTCGACAACTCCATTGTCGTCCTGGAAAATATAGTCCGCCTGAGAGAAGGCGGCCACTCGCGAGAGGAAAGCGCCCTAACCGGTACGAAGCAGGTCACCGGAGCTATCATAGCATCGACACTTACGACCTCAGTTATCTTCCTGCCCGTAGTCTTCATGCAGACAATCTCAGGTATGCTTTTCCGTGAACTTGCGCTGGTGGTTGTATTTGCTCTTCTATGTTCGCTTCTGGTGGCTCTTACGCTGGTACCGATGCTTGCCAGCCGCTTTCTGACAATTAAAGCCGGCGGTGGAAACCGCAACGGCATCCGCAAGCGGCTCGGCAATTGGTTCAAGCGGCTCGAGGAGCGTTACGCGGGTCTTCTTGATAAAGCCCTGGCGCATAAGAAAATTGTCTTCGGAGTTACCATAGCGCTATTGGCGGGCACAATATTGATGTGGCCGCTGTTGCCGGTGGAACTGGCTCCGCAGACCGATGCCGATGAGATAGATGTTGACCTGATGATGGCGCAGGGAACTAATATCGCTGTAGTCAATCAATATCTGTATGAGCTGGAGGAAATAGTCCGTGAAGTTACGCCGATGGAGGATGTGCTCCATATAAGCACACAAATTCGTCCGGGCAATGCCGAGGTGGAGCTTTCACTCAAAAGCGCGGGCGAACGATCCATCAATAGCTTTGCGCTGGCCGATCGACTCCGCCGTGAAGTTTCGGGACAGATTCCGGGCGCCGACATCCGTGTCTCGGCCCAGTCGGGCTTGTGGATGTTGCGGCGGCTGTTTGGTTCCGGTGGAGCAGAGGCTGTTCAGATCGAACTGCGTGGTTATGATCTCGATATGGCCAACCGCCTGGCAAATCAAATAAAGGGTGTAGCAGAAAGAGTTCCCGAGGTTGCCGATGTGCGCATCAGCAGGCGTGAAGGAAGACCCGAACAGAATCTGGTGATCGACCGCGAGAAAATTGCAGACCTGGGATTGACAGTGAACCAGATAGCCCAGGTAATTCAGACCAATATCGGCGGCAGCAGAGCAGGTGTGTTCCGTGAGGGCGGAGAGGAATTTCCCATCATGGTTCGGCTTCAGCCGCAAGACCGCCTGACAACTGTGGACTTGAGCAATGTTGGGGTGCGTACCGGCGGCGGTGAAATCATTCCAGTTTCAGCGGTGATTGAAACAGAGCGCAGGCGCAGTCCGACCGAGATCGATCGGATTGACGGGCAACGGGTGACCTATATTACCGCTAATCTGGAAAGCGGCGCGGCTCTGGGTGATGTGGTCGGCAGGCTGCAGAAGGCAATGCGCAATATACCGCTTCCTGAGGGATTCTCGATCGTCTTCAGCGGCGAGTACGAGGAGCAGCAGAAAGCCAGGACCGATTTTCTGCTGTCGATTTTGATGGCTGCCATTCTAATTTACATGGTTATGGCGGCGCAGTTTGAAAGATTTCTTGATCCGCTCATCGTGATGTTCTCGGTTCCTATGGCCATTATAGGCGTTGTGCCCACGCTGCTTATAACCGGCACAACCATCAACATACAGAGCCTGATGGGCATGATTATGCTCATGGGTATAGTGGTCAATAACGCTATCGTGATGGTTGATTATATAAATCTGATGCGCCGCGAGCGCGGCCTTGATATCAATGATGCTGTGCGGCAGTCGGCAAGGTTGCGTCTGCGGCCAATTCTGATGACTACCTGCACCACAGTTCTGGGCATGCTTCCGCTGGCGTTTGTACTTGGAGCCGGCGGTGAGATTCAAGCGGCTCTGGCAAGGGCGGTCATCGGCGGTTTGACAGTTTCCACCCTGATCACCCTGATTCTTATTCCAGTTACTTATAATGCCGCATATAATTTACTGGAGCGTGCTCGCAAGCTCAGGGCTGCTCCTGCGGCGGAATAGACATATCATCAAATCCCGCTATTAAGTCTAATTATTTTCGTACCGGCAGCCATAGATCGAAGAGAAATTCCTCATCATTGGCATATGGATCCAGAAGTTCCTCCAGACCGTGATCGGCTATTTCATACTCCCTTCCGCTAACCCAGTCATAAAGATAGTTCCACATCTGTGTGATGTTCTGCAGATTGGCTTTAATGACGGCGCATGTCTGTTCCGGAATCTCATAGAGCTGGACTTCATCATCAGCAGTAATATCATCAGGGATCGTTACCATAGCATCATAACCATACTCGGATTTTCCTTCTTGCGGCGGGGGATTATTCCTGCCGAACCATCTCTGACCATATTCTCTATCAGCCAAATTTCTTTCTGCGACCCATTTCATGAGTCTTTGAATTGATGCCATCTCCGGACTATTGCTCACAGTATTCACCAGCGCCAGGCGGTATGCAGGCATTTTGATAATACGCACTTCATGTTCTGCCATTCTTGTGCCTCCGATTTTCAAGATCTATTTTTTATCTTACTCTACGATATCGAAAACGCAATGATTTCCTTTTTTTGATTTCATGCTGTAATTCCGGGATTACAATTCCGATACATCCAAATCAGGAAGACGCTTTATGGAATGTTTGCTGGGAAATTGTGATTGACTTGTGTGATTGGGCAATTATTCTGAGAATGACATCATTTGATATAGTATGAGGTATCCTTGACCGTTATGCATGACTCTCGATGATACATGATTAACTTGTGCCGTCAGGAACCCATTCCTGACGGCTATATCTCTATCCCGCATTCACTGCTTTGCCGATTTCGACACCGTATTCATAGCATTGGTTTAAGACATCATCTGTGGGGACATACTGCGTACTGAGGCCGTCTCCGATGATATCGAATTTCAGGTCATCCATGTATTCTTTCAGAATCTTGGTAGCCTTATCTGACCAGCCGTACGATCCGAACGCTCCACCGATTTTATTCTTCGGACGCAGCCCCTTCATGTAGGTCAGGAATCCGCCCATACCGGGTAGGATGTTATTATTCATAACCGGCGAGCCCAGGATGATCGCCCGAGAGTCTAATGCCTCGGTGATGACATCGCTCCTGTGATTGAAGCGTAGATCGAGAACCTGCACCGAAATATCCTGCGAGGCGATACCTTTACCGATAGCGCGCGCCATCTTCTTGGTCGAACCCCACATGGTATCGTAAATCACAATAGCCTTCTTATCAAACCTGCCGGAACTCCATTTGTCATAGAGGCCGATGATTTTATCAACATCCTTGCGCCAGATCAGGCCATGATCGACCGCGATCATATCGATCTTGAGATCGTTCTCCTTGAGCTTCTTCAAAAACTTCTGTGCCGGAGTCGCGAAGGGCATGAAGATGTTGGCGTAGTACTTGGCCGACTGCCAGTATAGTTCGCCCTGATCGACCTCATCGTCAAAGCGCTCGCTTGTGGCCCAGTGCTGCCCGAATATGTCATTAGAGATCAGAAGATTATCCTCGGGAATATAGCTGACCATACTCTCCGGCCAATGCATCATCTTGGAATCGAAAAACTGAATCGTCTTCTCGCCCAGCTCAATCGAATCGCCTTCTTTGATCACCTCAAACTGCCAGCTTTCATCATGAAAGTGCCTGATCAGGGCGTCCTTACATTTGGCGGTACAGAATATTTTCTCCGGCTTGACTATATTTAATATATGCGGAAGCGACCCGGAGTGATCCATCTCGGCATGATTGACTACGATATAATCGATCCTGGATGGATCAGTTATTTGTTGGATATTTGCCAGAAGGTCCTTTTGGAGTTCGACCTTTACTGTATCAAAAAGCACCGTCTTCTTGTCCACTACTAAATATGCATTATAGGTGCTGCCCTTTTCGGTGGAGTAGCCGTGAAAATCACGCAGGTCCCAGTCAACTGCCCCAACCCAGTATATGTTATTTTTTATTTCAAGCGGTTTCATAGCGTCTCCATAATTCACATTTTTGTATAATTGCAGGTCAAATCCCTGTGGGATTTGACTCTTTGTCAAATGTCACAGACATTTGACCTACAAGAGTGGGCCACCCATGTTGTCCAATTAAACCCTAATTTTCGGTGAAGACCAGCTCGTCATATTCGGTTTCAAAGCGAAGCTTGTGCTTGGCCTCCTCCTGGGCCAGGGCCAGGAGCATATCCCGAATAGCCGGATCATCAGCCTGCTCGGCCAGAGCGTTATACAATTTGAAAGCATTCTTCTCAGCCTTCATGGCCAGGATCAGGGCATCCTGAAAATCGATATTAGGCGTGAGCTCGACCAATTCCAGATGGTCGCCGATTTTCAGGTCCAGAATTTTCTTTTCGGATTTCTGCAAGACCTTACCCTGCTTTGCAGCCAGAAGTTTGGCCTTGTGACCTTTTTCCTCACGGGCAAATTGTTCGAACATCTCTTTGATATTCGGTTTGCTCACTTTGCCGGCAAGTTCGGTATAAAACTCGGCGGCCTCTTCTTCCTTGCCTATAGCAAAATCCAGTATTTCATCTACAGAATTGAAGTTCATTTTGACCTCAGATTTTTATTTGATTTCCATCCAACTTAAAACGGCGCAAAGCCGCCGGCGGACCAGTAGTCCTCTTTCAGTTGCTGCTGCTGTTCCCATAGCGCATTGTAGTGGCCGGTTTCCCAGTCAGCAAGTTCCTGATAAAACTTCTTAACATCAGGATAAGTCGTTTCCTTTGCACGCTGCTTGTAAAAATTAATTGCATCCAGTTCAAGCTGCACCCCAATTGAAAGCGCGCTCATCTCAATATGTGCATCCTTAATCCGCGACTTGAGTTTGTCCGAAAATATCGGTGAGATACCAGTAAGGTCTTTGCGCGGGCCAAGGCTGACACTGGTATCCGGCCTGCCGGTTTCCATTATTGAATCATATTGGCGGCGCAGGAAATTCATGTGATCCAGTTCCTCGCGCGCCAGGGTTTCGAAAACTTCTTTGCCTTTTTCATCCTCGGTGCTGCCAGCCGCCATCATATAGAAGCTGTAGCCGTCGCGTTCAGCCTTGATCGCTTTCTTCAGACCCTCTATTAGTTTCTTCTGTTCCTCAGACATAATAAAATCCCAAATATGTAATAGTAAAAAGCTTGATCTGTCCTATTCAATGGGCGATTCCATCGAAAATTCCTGGAAATCGAAAAAGTAGCCTGTATTATTCAGGTAATCGATCTCCGCCTGAACTATGGCCTTGTGACCTTCCTCGATTTTCATGAAATGCTCGAACATCTTGCCGTGGTCGCCCATCTCGTCAACCATGCGTTGGTAGAAATTGGAGGTCTCGATTTCAAGCTCCAGGGCTTTTCGTAACATCTCCATTTCCGAGCCATAATCAGATCTCGACATCTCCTGATCCAGTTTTTTCACACCTTCCTCAATTGCCTTTTTGGGCGGTACAACAGTCTCCAGCTTTTCTGTGGTAATTTTTCCGGTCTTCTGCCATTCGTCAAGCCTGTTTTTCAGGTAGTCGATATGCCCCTGTTCCTCCTCGCCGAGAACTTTGAATATCCGCCCGCCGGTATCATCCGAGGCATTTTTAGCGGCCTCGACATAGGTGTCGCGCACTTTGGTCTCATATTCGAGCGCCATTTTGATAGCTTCTTCAAGAGTCATCTTATCCTCCGGATTCGATCCGTTTCTGTCATCGATAGTGGAAAAAAGAGGGCATCCACCACCCGGGTGATGAATGCCCTTCACAGTATTTATTCAAGATCAAACATCGGCTTATTCACCGCCGCCCGATCCTCTTCCTGCCAGCTCACGATCGAGCATAAACAGGCCGGGTTTGCTGTCGCCAATGACCTTAAGTCTATCGGCTATCATCTTGGTCGAGGCTTCCTCCTCAACCTGCTCATCAACAAACCAGTTCAAAAAAGACCTGGTGGCGTGATCTTTCTCTTTGTTGGCCAGATCGACCAGCTTATGAATAAGGCCGGTGACTTTCTGCTCATGTTTATAAGCATCTTCGAAGGCTGCGAGAGGAGAAGCCCACTTGGTCTTAGGGCCGTCAATAGCCTTAAGCTCTACCTTGGAATCACGGTCAAAGACATAGCCGTAGAATTTCATTGCATGTCCAACTTCTTCCTGAGCCTGAGCCTTCATCCATCCGGCCATACCCGGTAAGTTGGTATCTTCAAAATAGGCCGCCATGGAAAGATACAGATAAGCGGAGTAGAGCTCAGCGTTAATCTGATCGTTCAGGGCTTTTTTCATATTGCTGCTTAACATTTCTATTTCCTTTCCTAATTAATCCTTTGTTTGGTCATTAATAATTATCTATGACAAAACAACACTGAATCACTTATGTTTCCGAAATCCAGCAGGGATTTCCCTTTTTCGGGAATATTATATCCCCTTTCTATATAAAAAATATCCGGCGGTTATGAACCGTACGGATACATATTTTTCTTGATAACCGAAAGATCCTGCAGAAGCGAATTGTGTTTATTTTCGTCTTTCAGGAGATAATGCAGAAAATATTCCGGTACAACCAGTTTGCGGCCCTTCAGGCCCTCCAGAGACTTTTCCGCCATTTCAATCGTTTTTTCCTCTATACGGATATGGTTTTCCACTTCGGTCCAGACCTTTTCCAGGTCCTCGGGGGTTATGGCGATCGATTCCTCGGTCATTGAACGGGCAATGAATTCCTGCACCCTGTGATGCATCTGCGAATCATGCTGGATGATTTCCATCACCATACGAATAAGCGGATTATCGGTCTTTTCGATGATTTTACCGGTTGATGATACAGCTGAATCCTCGATTGCCTGCCAGCGTTTCATATTCTTGACAATCTCTTCCATCAATTCCTTGGTGGACATCTTTTCCTCCTCAATACTTCTGTTATGATTTGTTATTTACTCTTTTAAGCCCTTTTATTTTTCCGGATGGGTCCGTTTTTGGCCCAATCAGGGAATCCTAAAAAGCTGTGAAATATATCACATAATCCCGTAAAAATCAAGGCCTGAAAACCTGCTCCGGCAATTTCAGATTTGGCTTTAGCATTCCCTCCAGCATGCGTTAATTTTCTATTCTTGGTAGAACACGACATTTTGAAAATGGTTCGGGGCTTGTATTAAAATTCATATATTTCACGGAATAAGCGGTAGAATCCTGATTTCTATATTTGTACTGATCTCTATTCATTATATATTATACCGAACAGCTATTTATTAAGGGAGGATACATGAATAAGCCCAAGATTTCAGGCTTGGAGCCAAATCAGATTGAACTGGAACCGAAAACTTATTACTGGTGTGCCTGCGGGCATTCAAAAAACCAACCTATGTGCGACGGCTCTCATAATGACAGCGGCACAGGAATAACCCCAATAAAATTCGAAGTGGCGGAGAAAAAAGAGGTCTGGCTCTGCATGTGCAAGCATACCGGAAATCCGCCCTATTGCGATGGTATGCATTGCAGCCTGGAAGAGTATAAGGGCAGCTCGTCCAGTTGAAAACCGACAGCTCTTTTTTAACTTCCCGGTAATATTAAATAAATGGAAGTCATAATCATCTGTCGAGTTTCAATCCCACTACTGTCCTTGCTAGAGATATGACCAGATTCCCATTAATTCCTGATATTCCCCTTAAGTAATCAAAATAAAAAAAATAGGTACTGCGTGGTTTATAGAAATCTCTCCCTTGATACGTACTTTATTTAATTTGATGGTAGAATAGCAATGGTTAATAATTTGAGCATTTTGAAGTAATCAATCCCTCAGATTACCTCAGCTGGACTGCTTTCCGAGCGCTTCATTCAGCAGCAGCATGGAAAAACAGCTCCTCGGGAATCTGAATGAATCATGCGGCTGGAATCTGGCCGCAAAAGCGAAAAGTAATTTGAAGTCAGCATCAAATACTACGCTTTTGGTCTTACAAATTAACTGAGTAACAAACATGCTTCCCCCTTATGGGAAGCACAAATGCATTCTCGTGCGGAATGATCTGCGCTGTAGATGCAAGATGTCCCGCACCGCAAAATGCATCAAACGCAAGGTACAGGGAAGTAATATGCATAACAGAGAGTTATTTCCGTGGGGCTTATCAGGGACAATTGCGGCCCTCTCTATTATCGTAATTGTATTCATTATCATCCCATTGCAGCCTGAGAGCAATCTGACAGCAGCTCCTTCTAATGCAGGCGCGTCTGTGAGATTGACATGGACTGCGCCCGGTGATGATGGAAATGTGGGGCAGGCCAGTGTCTACGATCTCCGCTATTCTCTTGATTCGCTCACTGATGAGAACTGGAATGCCGCGACACAGGTCGAAAATGAGACTTCTCCAAAACCTTCCGGGCAGGAAGAGGTTTTGATTGTGAGCGGACTGGAACAGGGCACAAAATACTTCTTTGCCCTTAAAAGTGCGGATGAGGCCCAGAATTGGTCTAATATGTCAAATGTGGTCAGCATAACGGCCAATAGCACATATATATGCGGCGATGTAAGCGGAGATGGAATAACTAATATGACGGATGCTATTACGATTGTCAATTATGTTTACCTGGATGGAGAAATTTTTGTGCCTTTTGAATACTGTGATGTCAATTGCGACACTGCAGTCAATGTTTCCGATGCAGTCAGTATATCAAATTATATTTTCAATCAAGGAACGGCACCATGTGATTGTGACTTTTGAGGATATCGAAGAATACTATTTCCAATAATAAGATAAGCTCGGATATTGTATCAGTCTTATCTTTTAAATGGCTTTCAGGGATTGAGTGAGATCGTCCAGAAGGTCATCTATATTTTCGATGCCCACGGATGTTCGTATCAATGAATCTTTGATGCCGGTTTTCTCGCGTTCTTCCGGTGGAATTGAGGAGTGGGTCATAAGCGCAGGCAATTCCACCAGTGACTCCACACAACCCAGCGATTCTGCCAAAGTGAAAAGCTTCAACCCCTCGACAAATGCCCGTGCCCGTTCGAGATCGGTCTTGAGCTCGAATGAGACCATTCCGCCATAACCGCTCATCTGTTTTTTTGCGAGTTGATGCTGTGGATGGCTTTCCAGGCCGGGATAGAATACGCGCTCTATCTTATCATGGTTTTCAAGATATCTGGCTATTGCCAGGGCGTTCTTTTCATGCCGTTCCATACGAAGTGAGAGGGTTTTTGTGCCGCGCAGGATCATATAGCTGTCGAAGGGTGAAAGTATGGCCCCGGCGGCATTCTGGTTAAAACGGATTTTATCATGAATATGATCGTCGGAAGTCACCACCGCCCCGCCCACAGAATCGGAATGGCCGTTGAGATATTTGGTCGTGCTGTGCACTACCAGGTCGGCTCCCAGATCGAGCGGGAGCTGGAAGTAGGGCGTCATAAAGGTATTGTCAACCGCAAGAAAAATCTTTTTATCCCAGGCAATCGAGGCAATACTCCTTATATCACACATTTTCAATAGCGGATTAGTAGGTGTTTCGAGCCAGATCAAGCGCGTTTTGCCTTTCACAGCATCGGCAATATTCTCCGCCTTTCGAGCATCTACATAGCTGACATCAATATTGAAATTTTCCTTGAACAGCATTGTAAAAAGCCGCCTCGTGCCGCCATAAAGATCGTCGAATGCTATCATGTGATCCCCGGCTTTCATGAGGCTGAGAATAACTGTGGCTGTGGCAGCGAGTCCGGAGGCAAAGGCAATGCCGTATTTACCGTTTTCCAATGATGCCAGTCGCTTTTCAAGGGCGTCACGAGTTGGATTAGCCGAACGTGAATACTCATATCCTTTGGGCGGCTCGTCGATTTTGTTGCGTGCAAATGTCGAGGTTAGATGTATTGGAGAGACAACATCTCCGCTGCCCCCCTCGGAAAGATTCGGTTCTTCACCGATATGCAATGCTCTGGTTTCAAATTTCATCGCCGATCTCCATTCAGGAAGCCATGCTCACGCATCCAGTTGTCGTTATAAATTTTACTCAGGTAGCGCGAGCCATGATCGGGTAAAATCGTGACGATATTCTGTCCCGCTTTGGCCATTTCCTCGGCCACTTTTAATGCTACCCAGACCGCGCTTCCCGATGATCCTCCGGCAAAGAGTCCCTCCTCGCGAGCCAGCCTCCGTGCCGTTATGAACGAATCTTTGTCTGTGACCTGAATTATATCATCGATCATGCTGAAGTCAACAGCTTTGACCAGATAATCCTCGCCGATACCTTCGACCTTATAGACATGCGGCTTCCCGATATCGCCGGTCGTGAAATAGTTGTAAAAAACCGAGCCCTCGGGATCGACGGCAATGATTTTTATATCGGGATTCTTTTCTTTCAGGAATTTCGCCGCACCGCTCAGGGTCCCGCCGGTGCCGATTCCGGCCACAAAGTAATCGAGATTGCCGTCGGTCTGCTCCCAGATTTCCGGTCCCGTGGTTCTGTAATGCGCCTCAATATTTTTTGGATTGTTGTACTGGTCCGGATAGAACGAATTGGGCGTTTCCTCGGCGATTCTGCGCGCCACACTGTAATAGCTTTCCGGCGATTCGGCCGGAACATCGGTGGGAGTAACAATGACCTCCGCACCATATGCACGCATCAGGTTTATCTTCTCTTCGCTCATCTTGTCCGGAATTGTGATGATACACCTGTAACCCTTGATCGCGGCAATCATTGCCAGGGCCGAGCCGGTATTCCCGGAGGAATTCTCGACAATCGTGCCGCCCGGTTTGAGAAGCCCGCGTTTTTCGGCGTCCTCGATAATGTAGGCGGCCATACGATCCTTTACTGAACCGGTAATATTGTAGTATTCCAGTTTTGCGAGAACATTGACACCCGAACCGTTGACCATGGATTTCAGGCGCACCAGGGGAGTCTGGCCGATCATTTTCAGGGGATCATCGCTGATTTTCATCTTATTACCTCACAACTTCCGGTTTTATTCTCGATGATTGCAATTATCTATTAAACAGGACTTTTTCTATCGCACATGCACTTATAACACATTTGGATTATTGAAGTGCCGTAAATTTTGCAAAAATATGCATATTTGATCTATTTTCTCGCTGATTTTTTAAATGGCCGGGCCAACCGGCGGTCGGCTGAATTTTCAGGGCACGCATGCACAACCGATTGGCCCGCTTGCATCTGACTGTTGCTGAAAAACCTTCAGTTATTCTGCGATGATATTAGAGTGCAAATTATTTGCCAGGGGAAGGGG
>JAABVY010000140.1:0-331 GCA_011777135.1 Candidatus Zixiibacteriota bacterium
ATATGGCTTTTTTCCTTCCGGAACGATCTTTGTTTGCGTGGTAGATCCGGATGTCGGTTCCAAAAGAAAAATATTGCTGATCGAATCTGAGGATTATCGTTTCATTGCTCCCGATAACGGTCTCTTGTGGCTTACTGCCAATGAGCTCAGCGTTAACAAGATTATCTCACTCGAAAACTATGATTATTTTCTCAATCCGACACCTTCCACATTTGAGGGCAGAGACAAAATGGCTCCGGCGGGATCGTATCTCTCGCTTGGAATTGAGCCGGGACAATTCGGTCCGATTCAATCGGGAATAGAAAAACTCGAGATACCGAAGACCAGAGCC
>JAABVY010000140.1:341-2668 GCA_011777135.1 Candidatus Zixiibacteriota bacterium
AATCATCTATTTCGACCGGTTCGGAAATGCAATAACGAATATATCGATGGACGATCTTGTCGAGAACGAACCTAAAAACCTGCCGGTTGTGATTTTTGGACCGGATGAGATCGGGCATATTGTTTCGACTTTCTCTGATGCTGCAAACGGCTCTGCTGTGGCCTATTTTGGCAGTTCCGGCTATCTCGAGATGGCCATCTTCAACGGCAATTTCAGGCTCAAATTCTCGGCCAGGCCGGGGGATAGGGTAGTGGTGGATTATGCCAAAAAGTGATGGACGCCCCAGCTGGGAGCAGTATTTTATGTCGATTGCAAAACTCGCCTCCACGCGTTCAACCTGCCTGCGCAGAAAAGTCGGCGCGGTAATCGTAAAAAACAAGCGTATTCTGGCCACCGGGTATAATGGCGCCCCTCGAAACATGCAACACTGTCTGGAAATTGGCTGCCTGCGTGAAAAATTGAATATAAAATCCGGCGAACGTCATGAGCTCTGCCGCGCAATACATGCCGAACAGAATGCGGTGATACAGTCGGCCGTCTCAGGCGTGTCTATAGAAGGCGCTGATATTTACTGCACCACATTCCCGTGCGTGCTCTGCTCAAAAATCATAATCAATGCAGGTATACAAAAGATTACTGTGATGGAGGGATACCCGGATGAGCTTTCACAGCAGATGCTGGATGAGGCCGGAATCGAAGTCCAATATCTCGATAGCGCCGACCTGATTTCAATAGACAAAGAAGAGGTGGAAGAGCTTCTATGAGATGCCCATTCTGTGGACATCAGGAAGATAAGGTGGTTGACTCCCGCACCGCTCAGGACGGGCGCGCAGTCAGGAGGCGCCGGGAATGCCTGGATTGCGGTCGCAGGTTCACGACTTATGAATATGTCGAGAACCTGTCCCTATCGGTCGTCAAACGCAACCAGGCCCGCGAGCTTTATGACCGCACCAAACTCCGCAAGGGTATCGAACTCGCAACAAATAAACGTCCTGTATCGATAAAACAAATCGATGATCTTGTCACGGAAGTCGAAAATGAAATTCTGGACCTCGGTAAAAATGAGGTTTCCTCCGAGGTAATCGGTGAACTCGTGATGAAAAAGCTGAAAGACATCGATGAAGTCGCTTATGTCCGGTTCGCCTCAGTATACCGCAAATTCCAGGATAAATCCGAATTCTATAAAGAGTTGAAAAATCTAATCGACGAGCGCGAGAAGTGAGCCCTGACAAACTGAGCGATATGCCCTTTCTGGATCATCTCGAGGAATTGCGAATCAGGCTGATCAAGTCGATATCAGCAGTTTTGATTTTTGCCATTGCTGCATTCGTGTTCTCCGAGCAAATAATGAACTTTCTGGCCAGCCCGGTGGATAAGGTCTATTTTATGGCGCCCACCGAGGCATTCATGGTGCAGATCAAAATATCCCTGCTGGTTGGGGTTTTGGCTGCGGCGCCGATTCTGATATACCAGCTCTGGATGTTTGTATTGCCCGGTCTCTATGAAAAAGAAGTCAAAGTCGTCTTTCCGATTGTGATCGCCTCCACGATTTTCTTTTATGGCGGAGGGGCATTTTGTCTGTTTTATGTAATTCCTATCGCCCTTAACTTCCTGATGAAATTCGGCGGTGATAATCTCGAGCCGCTTATATCCGTCTCGGAATATTTTGTCTTTGTCACCCGCATGGTGCTGGCGTTTGCGATAGTCTTCGAACTGCCGGTAGTCTCATACTTTTTGGGGCGAGTCGGTATCCTTAGTTCGAGAATGCTCGGTAAGGGCAGGCGTTATGCGGTCGTAATCATCCTTGTCCTGTCCGCCGTCCTGACCCCGCCGGATATCTTCTCTCAGTTTGCCCTGGGGGTACCCCTTTATTTTCTCTATGAACTCTCAATCCTGATAGTGTTTTTGACCGGGAAAAGGGAGAAAAGACGGGAAGAAAGTGATGAGCATGATAAACCGGATAGTGACCAGGATCCATATGCAGGATAAAAAATGCTTGATTTAATACAATTATTGTCGTATATGCTCTTAAGATAGAATGAACCGGATCGACAGGGGAGAGATAAATGAATTTTTTTAAGAAATGGATGATTACTATAAGGCTGCCGTTTCTTACTGCAGCAGCGGTGCCTGTAATATTCGGAACCGCTCTGGCCTGGCACATGACCGGAAGATTTGATTTTATTCTGGGACTTGTAACTCTTCTGGGCGTCTGTTTCGCGCAGGCCGGAACCAATATGGCCAACGATTATTATGATCACAAAACCACCGATGACGACATAAATAAAACACCTACTCCCTTTTCGGGAGGTTCGCGGGTGATCCAG
>JAABVY010000257.1 GCA_011777135.1 Candidatus Zixiibacteriota bacterium
AGCTTCAAGTCGGCAAATATGAAGATACTATTAAAAAGCTGGAAGCTGAGGTGAAGGCGAAGTTCAAGTCAGTCACGGCGGCATTTGCATCAGACGATATCAAGGTTGCCCGCGATGTTATGGGGGAGCATAGATCTATTACTAAGCAATGCGATATAATCCTGAATGAGCTCGTTTCCAAACCATACACCGAGATCGGCTCCAATGATGCTGTGGCGCTGGGACTTTTCGTGCGCTACCTGAAAAGAGTCTCGGCTCACCTGACCAATATAGTCTCATCAATCGTAAATCCATTTGATAAGATCGGGTTTAAACCGGATGAAGAGGAATCTCAGAAATAGCCTGGATTAGAGATGAGAAATAATAACGGCGCCATCATCCTCGAATTGATATATAGGTTATGTAACCTGCATATATAAACAAGAGCCCGATTCCCTCCAAACGGCTCAGTCGTCTTCCGGTATAGAACATTGGAAGAAGGAGAATGGTAAGCCCCAACATCACCCCCATATCCAGAATAATCGACATATCCGGCTTGTAAATCGGCTTAATAAGCCCCACCACACCCATCACCAGCAAAATATTGAAGATGCAGGATCCGATCACATTGCCCACTACGATTTCCGATTCACGCTTGGCGGCAGCGACGATCGAGGTGGCCAGTTCCGGAAGGGATGTCCCCAGGGCAACCACAGAGAGGCCGATCATGAATTCGGAAACGCCGAAGAACTCAGCCAATCTGATTGAACCTCTCACAAAGATTTCCGATCCGATTGTCAGTCCTGCCAGACCGATTATAATGTAAATGAGATCCCTTGCCGCACTTGGAAGTATACTCTCCACCTCAACCTTAATTTTGCCTTTCTCACGGGCGCTCCGGATGCAGTAAGCGGTGAACATGATGAAGCAAATAAGCAGGATGATTGAGTCGAAGAATGCCAGTTTTCCGTTCAGCGTAAGGATCAAAAATATGGCGGTGATAAGTATCGCAAATGGTATCTGAACACGAATAGTAGGAGCGAGTACCCGGGGAGGATTTACAATGGCCGCAAATCCGAGGATCAATGCAATGTTGGCGATATTCGAACCGACTATATTTCCAATAGCGATCGATGTGCTGCCTTTCAATGCGGCGATCGACGAAATGAACAATTCCGGAGCTGAGGTTCCGAAAGCCACAATGGTCAGCCCCACCACTAATTTTGAGACACCGTGGCGTAGTGCGAATGATGATGATCCCTGCACCAGCCAGTTTCCGCCCACATACAATGCAGCAGCGCCCGCCAGAACCAGAAATATTGTCAGCAGCAAAAGTGTACTTACTCCAGTTCTATTGTCAACAGGTCTAATTAATTACGCCATTATAAGCAAAGTAATGAAGGATTCAAAATAAAAAGGGAATGCAGCAGTTAAAAGACGCTGTCAGCCCCGGATAATCTTGGAGACTATGTCGGAAATGGTGATAACTCCGACCAATTTATCATTCTTGATTATGGGGGCCCGCCTTAAATCCTTAAATAGCATTAAAGCTGCGGTCTCTACTACAGAGGTGTCCTCTGTTACCGTCTCGACGTTTTTATCCATCAGATCGCCCACCCGGACGTTTTCCTCGGTGCGCAGGATATTTTCAAATGACTCCGAATCATAGGACATGGCCAGGTTCGATATAAGTGACTGATAATCAGGAAGCGCGGCTCGGATAATATCACGGTTGGAGATCATGCCGACCACGTGATTTTCATCATCAACGACAATCACACCCGAGATGCGATGTTTGAACATAACATTGGCGACAGTTTTCAATGAGTCCTCAGGTTTTACGGTGATGACATCCCGCTTCATAACATCGCCCACCGAAAGCTCTCGCTTTACCTCAACCCCGGACTCCTCGATAACATCTATGATTTCTTCAACCGTCCCGGCACTCAGCAACCTCTCGGTATTGCCGGGAGTCCTGGCAAAGCTGGCAAAGGCGGAAAGTGTCTGGAGATAGCTTCTTGATATGGTAGAGGGGGTCAGCATCAGGCAGATGACCTGCAATTTCTGCTGATCCTTGGTTTTATCTTCCAGGCCCTGGGGCGCCAGACCCAGCGCGGTGTACATTTCATCCACAGCATCGGTCCGTGCATGCGGAAATGCGAATCCGCGTCCGTAAGAAGTATTTTCGATATTTTCTCTTTCAATTATTTTTGCTTCGAGAGTTTCCCTGTCCAGATGGGGATGTTTCTGTATGACCATGTCGAGGATTTCGCCGATAGCGTCAATCTTATAACGAGATTTCAGTCTTGGAACAACCAGATCTTTATCAAGAATTCTGGAAAGTCTCATACTTAATATCCATCCTCTAAGATATATCGGCTGAATTTGCCCATTGATTCACTGCCGTATCCCCAGCAAAATCCGAAGGGCAATTCATAGCCTGAGCCGTACATATCAAAAATATATCGATTTTTATTGTCGATTGCAAGAATTGCTGAGCTGTCAAGGCTGTTTTTAATCGAACATGAGGCAATGCGAGCGCCTGATAATGAATAGGGGCAGGTTGATCCCTCCCGCATATTGAGCTTACAACTTGGAGGTTTTTCGTCTCGCTTCATAACAATACCCAGCAATAATTAAATTATTCCGCCTGGGATGTCAAGATTAATAGACAAATGATTGAGTGACGGTACTGGCCAGCTCCAGGAACGGCTGCGGAAATATTCCAATAATCAAAGTGCCCAGAAGTCCGACCAATATTGCTACTGTGATCGGCGATGACAAGCTCCATCGTCCTTCGGGATTGGTTGCCACTTCCCGCTCCGTGATAAACATCTCCTTGATTACCCGGGCATAATAGAAAATCGATACAACAGTGGTTGCGACTGCAATCATGACTAGCCAGAACAGTGTACCGTTTTCAATGGCGGCCATAAAAACTTTATATTTGGCAATGAATCCGGCCGTGGGCGGAATTCCGGCTAAAGAAAGCAGGAAAACGGTCATGCAGCCTGCAATCAAGGGGGAGCGTCTGGCCATGCCAGCGTAATCTTCTATTTTGTCGCTGTTGAGTTTGTGTCCAACGGCCACGACAATTGCAAAGGCTCCCATATTAGCAAATAGATAAGCAAAAATATAAATCGAAATTCCCGAAAGTCCCAGCTCAGAGGCGGCCACGAAACCGACCAAAATATAACCTGCCTGGGCGATCGATGAATAAGCCAGCATGCGTTTAATATTTGATTGCAGAATAGCCGCGACATTACCGATGATCATTGCCAGCGCTGCCAGAACTGCTATCAGAATGCCCCAGTATTCACCGGCCGTTTCTGTTGTGAAGAAGCCATATATGATTCGGGCGAGAGCTGCCAGGCCGGCCGCTTTGGAGGCCACAGACAGATATGACGTAATCGGTGTCGGCGCGCCCTCATAGACATCCGGCGCCCACATATGAAAAGGCACCAGNNGTGATTGATCCTGCAATTAAAACGGTGGTACCGGTCATGCCGTACATGAAACTGATACCGTAAAGCAGCAGTGCTGATGAAAATGCGCCGAGGATGAGATATTTCAGGCCAGCCTCAGATGATTTCAGGTATCTTTTCTGAAATGCGGTCAAAATAAAGAGCGGAATAGTGGAAAGTTCGAGAGCGACATAGAGCGAAACCAGTTCTCCGGAGGATACCAGGAACATCATACCCACAGCCGACATAAGAACCAGTCCGAAGAATTCTCCTACATGTTCAATAGACTTCTGGATTGCCTCGTATGATGAACTAACCGCCATAAAGCCTGCCAGGAGAATCACGATCTTGAAGAATGAGGCAAAAGGATCATTTAAAAACATCCAGCCGAATGCCATCTCATACGGGCCGGTGGGAGTGAAAATTACCAGCGCGGCGGCGCCCAGAAACCCAAATTGGGACATATACAGCAACGCGTTTTTCTTTTCTTTTATGAAAAATAAGTCTGCTGTCAGGACAATTATGGCCCAGCAGAAGAGAAACAGTTCGGGAATCATTATGTCGATTCTAATGTTCATCCCAAAATCCCTTTGACGATATTGACACCATTGATGATCGAGTTGGAAAGGTCACTCAACGTGTCATCGATCATATATGATAAAACTCTCGGATAAATACCGATCAGGATTGTCAGAATTGCCAGAGGTGTTACCGTGAATATTTCGCGGAAATTGATCTCGGTGAGGTCAGACCATTTAATATTGAACTGCCCCAGGAATACTTTCTGGATCATTCTCAGGAAATATCCCGCTGTCAGGACTACGCCCAAGACTGCGATCCCGGTCAGGATCTTATACTTGGCAAAGCCACCCACGAAGACCAGGAATTCGGAGATAAATCCTGACAGGCCGGGCAATCCAAGGGAGGCCATGCAGAAAAATGTCATCAAGGAGCCATATACCGGTACCTTGGTCCAGAGTCCTCCGAATGCAGCGATTTCACGCGTGTGGGCTCGGTCGTATATAACCCCAACCAGCAAGAACAGCGCGCCTGTGATCAATCCATGCGATACCATCTGAAACATAGCCCCGGAAAATCCCACGTTGAATTCCTGCCCCAGATGAGAGAAAACGCTCATTCCCAGAAGGCAGTATCCCATGTGGGAGACCGAGGAATAGGCCACAAGTTTTTTCAGGTCTTTCTGGGCCATGGAAACCAGCGCTCCGTAGATAATGCCGATCACACCCAGCACAGCCAGGAAAGTCGAGAAATAATCGGTTCCATAGGGCAGGATCGGGAATGATATCCTCAAAAGACCATAAGTGCCCATCTTCAAAAGCACACCGGCAAGAATCACTGAGACCGCCGTGGGAGCCTCAACGTGAGCATCAGGCAACCATGTATGGAACGGCCAGACAGGAACCTTGATTGCAAATGCTATGAAGAAGAACATCCAGACCAGAAGCTGCAAGCCTTCACGCAGAAAGAGGCCGTTGCCGTCCTGGGCCATCTGCGCCAGAATCGTCAGATCGAGAGTGTAGATATGAGCTCCGGTGGATGGATCGACGGAAGAGAAGTATAGGATCAGGATTCCGACCAGCATGAAAATCGATCCGAACAATGTATAAAGGAAGAACTTGATAGCCGCATAGATCTTTCTGGGTCCGCCCCAGATACCGATCAAGAAGTACATCGGCACCAGCATGATTTCCCAGAAAATATAGAAGAGGAAGAAGTCGAGGGCCGCAAAAACGCCCATCATCCCGATTTCGAGAAGAAGGAAAAAGACGAAATATTCTTTGGCACGATGGGTTATCCCGAACGATGCTATTATTGATATAAATGAGAGGAGTGCGGTCAATACCAGCATCGGCACCGAAATACCATCGGCTCCAAGGAAATAGTTAATATTCAATGAAGGAATCCAGGAGACCTTCTCAATGAATTGAAAGCCGCCGCCCGGATCATAGTTTATGAGCAAGATTATTGCTAATACCAGCGGTATGCCGGAGAATACGGCTGAAACCGTGCGTATCGCCAGCAGCTGGGTTTGTTTCAAGAACGCCAGGATCAGCATTCCTATGATTGGAATGAAGATCATCAGCGTCAAAATCGGGAACGAAAAAGATTCCATCGCTATGCACTCCTCCTCTTAGCTTCCTTTATTAGAAAAGCTTGACTATCAAAATTACCACAACTCCAAGTACTATGATGAAAGCATAATTATAAAGGCGGCCTGTTTGAGCACGGCTGAACAGCCATCCAATACCTCTGACCGTATATCCTGTGCCGTTCACAGCGCCGTCGATGATATATTTATCGAACAGGTTGTGCAGCCAGGAGAGGACAAGGGTGAATTTGCCCATGAAATTGACAATGCCGTCGATAACATATTTATCAAATTTTGCCAGGAATTCGGCGGACCATAGAACCGGCCGAATTACAATAGCGTCATAGATTTCATCCCAATACCATTTATTGAATAAGAATTTATAGGCCAGGCTAAATTTCTGGCCGATGGCAACATGGTCAATCGATTTACGGATGTACATCATATAGGCCAGGAAAATCCCGCTCAAAGCCACCGCAGTCGAGATTCCTGCCAGAAGGAAGTTGAACTCGGCATGATGCACGCCATGACCAAAGTCGATAGCAAATGAGCTGAAGCCCTTTGGCAGCCAGGGAATGCCGACCCATCCGGCAAAAATCGAGAGGAAGGCCAGAATAATCAGGGGCCATGTCATGACTTTAGGCGATTCATGTGCATGTTCATAAGCTTCTTTGTCGCGCGGCTCGCCGAAGAAAGTCAGGAATACCAGCCGGAACATATAGAAAGCCGTCATGAATGCCACTACGATTGCCAGAATCAGAAGGGGCAGATAACCTTGGGCCGAGGCGATGATTTCGTCCTTGGACCAGAATCCGGAAAGAGGGAATATTCCCGAAATCGATAGCGAGGCTATAATAAATGTTGTCGATGTCGCTTTCATCTTTCTGGAGAGCCCGCCCATGCGGAAGATATCCTGGGCGTGTACAGCATGGATCACAGAACCGGCGCCCAAAAAGAGGCAGGCCTTGAAGAAAGCATGGGTCATCAGATGGAAAGTCCCCGCGGCGAATGAACCGAGTCCCAGCGCCATCATCATGTAGCCCAGCTGGGAAACAGTAGAATATGCTAAAACACGTTTTATGTCTTTTTGTACAAGTCCAATAGTAGCCGCCATCAATGATGTGATACCGCCCACCCATGCTACCACCATACCGGCTTCAGGAGAGGCATGGTATAATGCCAGCGCCCGAGCAACCATATAAACACCGGCTGCAACCATAGTGGCGGCATGTATCAGGGCCGATACCGGTGTCGGACCTTCCATAGCGTCGGGCAGCCAGACATGCAGAGGATACTGGGCTGATTTGCCGACCGCCCCGCAGAAGAGGAAGATTCCTATCGCGGCCAGAGTTCCAGCCGAGAAATGCGAGGGATCATGGTGAACAGCGCCAAAAATATCGCTATAAGCCAGACTGCCGAAGGTGAAGAAGGTCAGAAGTATCCCGATAATAAAGCCATAATCGCCGATACGGTTTGTAATGAATGCTTTTTTGCCAGCGTCGGAAGCCGTCTTTTTCTCATA
>JAABVY010000072.1 GCA_011777135.1 Candidatus Zixiibacteriota bacterium
AATTAATATGTGTGGTAAAAAAGCGGCAGATCATTAATCTGCCGCCTATCATTTTTCGACAATTTACTTCTTGCGTTCTTCTTTGATGACTTCCGCAGTGTAACCGGCATCCTTGACAGCATTGATCAGAACCTCATCCGATGGTTCCAGGCCGCTGAAGTTGACCTGCGCTGAATTCTTCTCATGACTGACATAGGCCGAATCGACCTCGGATACCATCTCCAGAGAATTCTTGATTGTATCGGCGCTATAAGCGCCGGTCATGCCCGATATTCTCAAATGCTTCATCATAGTAACGCCCTCCTTTCAATGGTTTATTTTGTTAACAGCCGAGTCTCCTGTCGCCTTATTCATTCGGGCTGTCAGTAAACCCATCCTGTTATAGAATTTTATTGCTCTATTTTTTGGAAGTGGGCGTTATTACATCAGCAGTATACCCTGAATCCTTGACTGCCGTAATAAGCGCCTCGTCATTAGGACCGCTGCCCTCGAACATGATAGTGGCCTCATCCTTATCCAGATCCACTAAAGCCGAATCGACACCATCGACCTTCTCCAGTGAATTCTTGATAGTCTGGGCACATTCAGGACATTTCATGCCTGTAATCTTCAGTCGCTTCATTTTTATCACACCTTTCTCAGATTATCAATCTAGTCGTTTTCAGCCGGAGCGCCTGCTTCCGACATAACCTCGGCCCCATAACCGGCTTTTTCAACCGCTTTGACCAGGGCCTCTTCCGATGGTTTCTGGTCCTTATAGCGGACAACTGCGGAATCCTCTTCAAAATATACAATTGCAGTATCCACGCCCTCGACCGACTGCAATGCTTTTGTGACGTTTTCAACACAATGATTGCAGGTCATGCCTTTAATCTTGAAATCAATGACAGTCTCCTCACTTTTTCCTTCTGAGCAGACTAACAAAAAAGCAACTGCCAAAACTACAGCTGCCCCTGCCAGCAAATATCCTTTAGCTTTCATCTGCCATCCTTTCCACTTATATAACAGTCTTTTTATCCATATGTTCATTGCACATCAATATAGGAACTCAGACTTTCTTGTCGATTAAAACATAAATTGTAATAATTCCGGTACAGTTCCCGTAAAAGTCAGGGAAACCATTCCATTTATTCAGCGTATCAAAGATTTATGAGGGAGACGCGAACTAAGTTCTGATAAATAATATTGTCTAACATATCTTTCTATTGACAATCTGGGGTCATTTAAGGATTTTAGCACTTCTTAAACGAGATTATAAATTAACTTATCAAAAGATCTAAGGAGATTTTAAATTATGTCCAGAAGGATGAAGATGTGGAGAGTAATTCTCCCGGGACTGATCAGCCTGTCCCTGTTTGCAGCAATTTCCTGTGGCGGTGAAAAACAGGAAGCCGCGGTTCCGCCCACAGCCGAAAAGATCCCGCAGGTGGATACGCTGCATGGCGATATTCGTGTCGATGAATATTATTGGCTGCGTGACAAGGAAGATACCAATGTTATTGCCTATCTTGAGGCAGAAAATGAATATCTAGATAAGGTAATGGCTCACACCGAGGAATTCCAGGAGGCTATGTACCAGGAAATTCTGAGCCGAATCAAAGAGACCGATATAAATGTCCCCTACAGGCTGGGTGATTACTACTACTATTCCCGCACCGAGGAAGGCAAAGATTACCCGATTTACTGCCGCAAGAAAGGCAGTCTTGATGCTGATGAGGAGATTTATCTGGACCAGAATGTCCTGGCCGAGGGCTATGAGTACCTGGATATTGGACGGATGAAAGTCAGTCCAAACCAGAAACTGCTTGCTTATACAATTGATACGACAGGATTCGAGAATTTCACGCTATTTGTCAAGGACCTGGAATCGGGCGATCTTTACCCGGATATCATCAAGGATTGCGGTTATTCTCTGGAATGGGCCAACGATAACCAGACTTTATTCTATACTATCCGCGATGAAGCCAACCGTCCCTTTAAGCTCTTTCGCCATAAACTTGGAACCGAGCAGGAGGACGATCCGCTTGTTTATCATGAAACCGATGACATGTACTGGATGGGCGTCGGCAAAACCAAGGATGACGAGTACCTGATTATGGGTACCGGCACCCGCGGTACTGATGAGTATTATTTTCTTGATGCCGATAATCCCACCGGCAAATTCAAGATTGTCCATCCGCGTACACGCGGGCTGGAATATAGCATCGATCATCACGAAGGCACATTCTATATCGTGACCAATGATAATGCCACCAACTTCAAGCTGATGATGGCTCCGGTTGATAATTCCTCCAAAAAGAACTGGAAAGAGGTAATCCCGCATCGTGAGGATGTAAAGCTGGATTATATCGATGTTTTCGAGAATCATATGGTGGTCTGGGAGCGTGCCAACGGCCTGCGCCAGGTTCAGATCAGGAATTTCGAAACAGGAAATAATTATTACATCGAGTTTCCTGAGCCGGTTTACAGGGTCAGTTCTGGAACAAATCCTGAGTACAACTCAAACACACTGCGCCTGGATTATGTTTCCCTGGTTACTCCCCAATCGGTATATGACTACAATATGGATAGCAAAGAGATGAAATTGATGAAACAGCGAGAGGTGCTGGGCGGATACGATAAGACACAGTATGCCTCAGAGAGAGTTTTCGCTACCGGTCATGACGGCGTCGAGATTCCGATTTCGATTATGTATAAAAAGGAGAATTTCAAGAAAGACGGCACCAATCCAATGTATTTCTATGTCTATGGAGCCTATGGAAATTCGATGGATCCCTGGTTCTCATCCAGCCGTCTGAGTCTCCTTAACCGCGGCTTCGCTTTCTGCATTGCCCATGTCAGAGGCGGCGGTGAGATGGGACGTGAATGGTATGACACAGGCAAGAAACTTCAGAAGATCAACACCTTTGAGGATGTTATCTCATGCGCAGAATACCTTGTCGAAGAAAAATATACATCACCCGATAAACTGGTGTTGGTGGGCGGTTCAGCAGGTGGAACTACTGTGGGTGCGGCAATGAATATGCGGCCGGACCTGTTTGAGGTCGTGGTCGCGCATGTGCCCTTTGTGGATATTATCAACACGCTCATGGATCCCTCCATTCCGTTGACTACAATCGAGTGGGAAGAGCTGGGCGACCCGCATGACGTGGAATACTACCAGTATATGCTCAAATACTCTCCCTATGATAATGTGGAGGCTAAGGAATATCCGGCCATGCTGGTTACTACCGGGCTCAACGATCCTCGGGTGGCATTCTGGGAGCCGGCCAAATGGGTTGCCAGGATGCGTCAGATGAAGACCGACGATAATCCGCTGCTCCTGAAAACCAATATGGGAGCGGGTCACATGGGCGCCTCCGGAAGATACGAGGCCCTTCGTGAATTAGCGCTGGAGTATGTCTTCATATTGGATCATTTCGGGATAGAAAGTTAGTTTCAATTGCTTTCTAGATGAGTTCTATCAGTCCATGTCCCGTTCTCTGAGCGGGATGAGAACCGACAGAGAAATTGCCGGGTGGAAATATGATTGCCGCCCGGCATTTTTTACAATACCAATGCAGAAAATACTCAATCCGGTCATTGCGAGGAGCGAAGCGACGTGGCAATCTCGACTGATTGAAACAAGAAATCCGGAGATTCCCACGTCCCGGTAAATCGGGGCTCGGAATGACGACAAATGCGTTTATGATAGCCGCCCGGCATTTTTTTTATATCTTTTCGTTTTATTAAACGGCAGGATTCAAATGTGAGGAAAATATGAAGAGGTCATTATTATTTTTCGCTATACTATTGCTGCTGTCAGGCCCCCTGGCAGCAGATGATGAGGTCAAATCACACAATGTTACAACATCAGATGGAGTACGGATATACTATGAAACCCAGGGCGATGGTATACCGATCATAATGATCGCAGGTGGGCCTGGCGGCTCGCCGGCATTTTACAGGGGCACGCATAAACTCTGGCTGGCTTACGGTAAGCTGGTATATGTGCATAATCGGGGACGCGGCAAATCGGAGATGCTCGATTCGATACCGGATGCCTACTCTCCGGCGAGTGATGTGCTCGATGTCGAGGCGGTGAGGCAGGATTTGGGCGTTGACAAGGTAATTCTCTATGGCCATTCCTACGGCAGTATGGTTGCTCTTTTGTATGCCGCTACTCATCCTGAGAATACACTTGCGCTTTTGACATCCGGAGCCCTCTCGGGAGAAAAGGCATTTCAGGAAGAGAACATTGATGCTGTCAAGTATTTCATAAGGCGGCATTATCCTGAGGCCTGGGATACGATCTCGACACTTCATGCAAATGGCTATCTGACTTCTGATTCCGTCTACGAGGATCTCTTTCCCAATATGCTGGAGATGTATTACTACCACCCTGAGAATAATGAAAAGATGATACCCTTCTGGAGCATGTTCAGTGATTCCACATCGATCGGTTTCAATTATGATGTTTACACCACAATAGTCGGCGATGATCCTGAATGGAGGGTGACCGGAACAATGAAAGGTCTGGAGCTTGCGCCTCTTCTTGGAGTTGTAGACTGCCCGGCGCTTGTTATGGGCGGACGCTATGATCGTGTATGTCCTCCTTCTGAACAATTTAAGATTGTGAAAGCGCTTGACAATGCCGAGATGATTATCTTCGACAAATCCGGCCACCGTCCCTTCATCGAGGAACCGGTCAAATTCTTCGAGATTACCGGCGAGTTTCTGCGGAAGGTAACCCGCGGAGAATAAATGCCATAATGCAAAGCCTTTTACGGCTGAATTTAAGCCTGAAGTTTGATCAAAAGTACTGTTAATTTCATATTCAGATTGCATTTTTTTCCGTTGAGCTTATAATAGCCGTGTCAATAGGAAGCAAATATCTTATGAAAACATTGTTTATCGGCGAAATCGTGGGCAAGAAGGGACTGGACACCGTCACCAGAATACTGCCCGAGTTGATCAAAGAAGAAGAGCTTGATTTCGTTATTGCCAACGCCAATAAAATCGACAAGGGATTTTCGATTGTGGCGGAGCAGGCGGATGAGCTTCATGCCGCCGGTGTTGATGTTATCACGCTGGGTGACAACTGCTTCAAGAAAAAAGCCACAGTTGATTTCCTGGAGACCGCCGATGCAGTTCTACGTCCCATAAATTCATTTTACGGCAATCCCGGGAAGGGCT
>JAABVY010000097.1 GCA_011777135.1 Candidatus Zixiibacteriota bacterium
CAACCATTCGGCGACGCTTCTCAACCCAGTAATCATAAGACAGCTCGTATATCGGGCCGAATTCCGTTCCTTTCACCGCCACGTCATACGGATTGCCATCGGGACTTTTGGCCACAGTAAAAATGGTCTTTTTATCAATCTGGCCGTTCAAGAGCGGATAGATATTGGTCTCACGGTTGATCTCTTGCCCGTTGATCGCCAATATATAGTCGCCTGTTTCAAGCGGTGTATCAGCCAATGCTGCGGGCGAATTGGGAATCACAAGGCTGATCCTGTAGAAGCCATTTTCATCCAGCTCATTTTGATCCAGATGAAATCCATACCAGGCAGTCGAGAGTTCTTTTTTGATTCCTCCTCCCCTGGAATAAATATTAATATGGGATGATCCCAGATCGCCCATCATCTCCAATATGATCTGGCGAAACTCATCTTCAGTCTCGACCTCATCCACCAGAGGGCTGTATTTTTCGCGAATTCTATCCCAGTCAACTCCGTGGAGGTCAGGATCATAATAGTACTCGTCGAACATCCACCAGGCCTCATGAAATTTCTGGCGATTTTCCTTGTCGACCACAACATCCATCTCGGCCGTAAATCCGAGGTTTTCAACCTTTTTATCTTTGATGTTCAACTTCTTAAGCTTACCGCCTTCGAGAAAATAGATATACTTCGAATCGGCAGATAATTTCAGATCGCTTTTCGGCTGACCGGAATGGGTCAACTGTGCCAGGTCCGGATCATCTTCCTCCAGTTTGGCCGACCATATTTCCGGCTTGCCCATTATGCCGGCCACAAAAATAATAGTCTCGCCATCGGCGGTAATCACCGGATAATAAGAGGATGCATCCAGATCAATAGCTTTGGAAATCCGTTTATGGATATCATCGAAATCTATTTTTACCGGTTCTACCTTCTTTTCTTCTTCATCATCCTTCTTTTCTTTTTCCTCTTTCTTTTTGTCCAAAAGAAGAGAATCGATTCGATCTTCCTCGAATTCAAACGGATCAGGAGCCAGTTCTATTTTAAAGGTCGAGGTCACATCATCACGTCCCCAGCGTGAGAAATATACAAGTTCACCATCTTTGGAAAAGCGGGGACGGAAGCATTGATCAGTGTAATGGGATACATTTACAGGATCTGATTCAAAATCAGTAATAAAGATATTGGTCTCATAAGTCTCGCCCGCCATGGTCAGGGTGAGATAGCGTGAATCGGGGGAAAAGTCATATTCGATATGCGGCTCGATTGCCAGATCTATATACATTCCGGTAATAGTGTCTGATTCTGTTTTATTCTCCAGATCATAAACAATGACTTTATCTAGCTCTCGATAATAGACCAGCTTGTTGCCATCGGGAGAGCATAATGGTTTGGCTTCATTCTCCATAGTGGATGTGATCTGAGTTTCATCTTTTTGAGCTAAGTCATAGGAATAAATGTCGTAATTGCCGGTCCTGTCAGAGATATAGTATATGATCTTCGAGTCCGGTCCGAAGCAGGGATGTTTTTCCCTTTGCGGAGTATTGGTTATCCTGCGGGCAAACTTCGGCTCATCGGTGGGAATCAGGAAGAGCTCACCTCTGATCACCAGCACTGCCAGTTTGCCGTCAGGTGAAATATCATATTCCTGAATATCTCCGCTGAAGGTCATCTGTTTGACCGGATTGGTTTTGTTATCTGCAGTCAATTCGATATCGACAACCCTGGGGCTGCCCGCTTCCGGATCAAAGTACCAGATGTTGAAATTCTGCTCGAAGACCATCTTGTCCATCTGCGGATTGGAACTCAGCCACTGCGCGCCGTCATCAGAATAATTGGTCAGCTGTGATTCTGCCCCGGAACTCAAATCTCTTTTCCACAAATTAGCTACTGTGTTATCGCGGTTGGCAATAAAATAGACTGTTTCGTTGGCTTGATCATATACAGGCCAGAGATCATGGCCGTCTTCCGAGGTTATTCGATCAAGCGTGAACTCGTCACTGGTTCTATCCAGCATCCAGATATCGCTGTTCGTATTCCCCTTAAAACTGGCTTTCCACCAGCGATATCGTCCTGAACCGTTATTGAAAATTAGTTTCTTTCCATCGGGAGAAATTTTAGCGCCATATTCGCCGTCCCAGTGTCCTCCGGTCATGGCCACCGGAGTGCCGCCAGTTATGGACATTTTGAAGACATCATAATTAAATTGTCTGAAGGAATAGAATATCACGCTATCTCCATCCGGCGTCCAGCCGGTGCCATAATCAGATCCAGTGTAATATGTCAATCTTTCAGGTTCACCGCCGCTAGCGGCGATTATATAAATATCGCGATTGTCATATCTCTCTGAAGTAAACAGGATCGTCTGCCCATCCGGAGAAAACTGCGGCATGATATCGTCGGCCGGATGAACGGTCAGCCTTGAAGCCTGTCCTCCTTCTGACGATACCAGCCAGAGATCACCCCTGCATGAAAAGCATATAGTTTTTCCGTCAGGAGACAGAGCCGGATATCTCAAAAACGGCTTGGATTCTTCCTGTGCATTAAGTGTCATTGCTGTCATGATGACGATCAAAATGATGAATAAGCGTTTCATTAAACATTCCTTTCGGTAAATAATCAATTCCATGAAATTACGAGAAAAGCTGTCATCTGTCAACCGCTAACGGGTCATAGCAGTACAGATTAGAATTGACTAAATTGAGATCAGTGTGTATCTTAAAATGCTGCTTAGTTTACATATTTTAGGCTTGCCATAGGAGGGTGCCGAAACGGGAGGATGACCATGCACAAGTTTCTGATTTTATTTCTGGCACTTTGTCTTATTATAACCGGCTGCTCTGGAAATGACTCCTCCGGGCCATCGGATGACGATAATGATAACCTGCTGGTTTCGGCAATTATAGGAAGCGAGGGCGGCACAATATCGAGCGAAGATATCTCGATCGAAGTTCCCACCGGATCCCTCGACCAGGCCACTGAACTAAATTTATATTTGTCAGGAAGCGAAGAACCTTTTGCAGAACAGGGAGTATCGCCTTTATTCAGGCTCGAGGGTTTACCACAGAGTTTCGATGGAAATCTTCATATTGCGATCAGATACGATGGTGTGCTCAATGGGGAGAGCTTTATTGGCATGGGCGAGGAGTTTTATCTTGTTGAGGAAGATGATTCCGGGGCTATTTATAGTCTCTTTCAAGCATCCGATTCCTCAGGATTCCTTGTCGGAGATATTCCTATCGTAAGTCCCTATAGCAGAGCGCATGCAAAACTGCATGGATTTTGCGATGGTACAGACCTGGTCCTTTATCTTCTGGGTGTGAGTGATTACCTGACTCTTCAGGATGCTGATTTCAGGATTCGATATCCGCGAATACTGCAGGAAAATGCGGAACAATTGAAGCTCTTCCTGGATCAGGCTTTAAATACCATAGAATATATGCAATTCCAGATACCCGATGAAATCAGTATATTTCCGATTAATGTGCTCATCCGGGAAAAATCCTTCGGCAGTTTTGCGCAATATATTCCCAGGGAAGCTCACTTTTATTATACCAGTAATCAATATACATCCATCGAGGTCCGTGAACAGGATATGGGCTCTGCGAGCTATCCCGAGATGAAGCTCGATATCGGTCATGAGCTTTATCTAATGGTCGGGGCCATGTTTAATAGAACCACACATGACAGGCTGCCGCTTTCATGGTTTGACTATGCCGGGGCATCATGGTTTCAGTGCTTTATGTCCGCCGATCCCGATAATTTTATTCCGGATTCCTATCTCGAAAATTCGACCTGTGTTCTGGATTCGTTTGATATGCGTCCCACTGCACCGGAATATCAGCATCTGCTTCACGGGCGAGGAATGAGTGCCATCATCGATTTTATGTATTCACATTTCGGACCCAATGTGCTCCCTTACATTTATGTCGAGCGTAGAGAGCATGAGACTTTTGCCTGGCGAACTATCTTCGGGAATTATGTCAGCGTAATCAATCAGCCGCATGCGGAATGGTATCCGGTATTCATCAAACAGTTGATAAATGAAGAAATATATGTTTTAAATGGGCAGCTCTCCTCGCGCCTGCTGGATAAGACTTATCATGAATACGATATCGACTCAGACGCCAATCAAAC
>JAABVY010000237.1 GCA_011777135.1 Candidatus Zixiibacteriota bacterium
GTCATCTTGTCTTTGATTATATTAGCTATTTTGCCCCATGTTGCAGCAATTCAAACGACTCCACAAATCGTCCCAGAAGGCCGGCGGTGTCCGACACGGGGGCGGTGGCGGCCACGATATAAACCCGGTTGCCCGACATATAGGCCCGGACACGCATGACAGACTTGTCATCCGGCAGAGTTACAATGCTCTCCCGGGCAGTCATGCTGTCATTTTGAATTAATGTATCTAACACACTGGTCCCGCGCGATTCCTCAACCACCCCGCGCACAGCACCCTCCAGAACGACTCTTTCCGGAGCCTGGGCCACCAGGTCCTCCGGCATATCGGAATAGCCGATCATTAGATGCTTTTCCGGGGTGTCGAGAGTATAGGATGGGTATTCGACCGGACCGCGCGGAGTATTCACGGTATCGACCGCATAATACGGTTCGCCGGGCATCATGAAACGAAAATCGCCCTCCTTCGAGCTAATCTCCCTCCACTCGCCGAATTCATTCACCGGCGTGTATTCTTTTTCCGGCTCAATCGGCTCTTCGCCAATCTCTTCGGCCGTCTCCGCAGCCGGGGTCTGCTCCTGTTCCTGATTCCCTCCGCAGGCGAGCATAAAAGCCAGCGAAATCATTAAAAACAGATATACATATTTCATCTTATTCTCCTTCCCTTTTTGCTTGCTGAAAAATATAAATCTCTATTCCTCCGGAATATCCTCAAGGACCTCCTCGGCCTGCTCGGGGCCTGTTATACCCGCGTCGAATACGAACTTCCATGAATCATCCGGCTGTTTTTCCCAGATAGTAACGTAATAACCGTAAGCCTCACTTTCCATACCCAGAGTATCGGTAACAGTATAGACCCATTTTCCCAGTGTGTATCCCATATCGCCCGATTCAGCTATTTCAGCATAAAACGGGTCCCAGCTCAATATGCCTTCCTGCTCATCAGACAGGGGATATAGTGACAGGATCTCCTCCCGCCCTGTAATCGGATCCATACCATTGCGATACATCGTCGCATTATCAGCCATATAGAGGTCAAAAGCCGGACGCATACCCTGCTCAACCGACATCAGTGAGAAGGCTTCGTCTGCTTCAAGCATACTTTGCCGCGCGGACTCGGTATCCACAGGCTCCTCCTGTCCGCAGCCCAGAACAAGAAGCCCCACTATGGCAATCGAGATTATCCATTTCATATAATGTCTCCTTTATAGAGTTTTTAAAATCACTTGCGCAGAACCACAATAAACGCATCATGCGTATGAGGCTCATCGATATCGAGTTCATCGCTTACATACTGGCGCTGATCAATAATCTCCAAATCCCCATACGCTCTCAGAATCTCCTCACGGCTATGATATAACAGATCGCTACCATTTTCAACAAATTTTGTGTTGAGCAGGAATGCAAGAAATGCGACGCCAGCGTCTTTCAAAACCCGCTTGACTTCCGATGCACCTTCGTCAAGAGATACGGATTGCAGAACCCATCCGGAATATACCGCATCGAAGAAACCGTTCTCGAATGGAAGGTCTTCAGCGGGTTCCACCGAGAAATGAATGTCATGGGAATTTGTTTTCCTGATCGCTTTTTCAATAGCTACTTTTGAGATATCCACACCGTAAACATCAAAGCCCCGATCAGCCAGAAAGCGTGAATCCCGTCCCGAACCACAGCCGAGGTCAAGCACCCTCGATCCGGGCTTAAGATATTTTATGAATTCAGGCATATTGGGAGAAGCGTTTATTTCCCAATGCGCGCCCTTGAGATAGATTTCATCCCAGTTGAAATGATTCCTGGAAAAAATTATTCCTCCCTTTGCTTTTTCTAATTCTTCTTCCCAATTAGAATAAACGAAAGGGGAAGCTTTTGTTCCTTCTCGAGGAAAGCATATATATCAGAAGCATCGTGCGGATACTCGTTCAATTCGACTAGAGTTATACCGTTTCTAATAATCGGATTTATAATATCCGATAGTTTCTGCGTGAACGAATATGACGTCTTGCCTTTATATGTAGTTCCGCCGACATAATCAATTCCACTGTTTTCCGCCCACGGTTCACTCCTGAAATAGGAATATACTATCTTAAACGGCTTCTCCGGATCAAAATCCGGCTCATCCTTGCATGGAATGGTATATAGAAAGGGATGCATCTCGTAAATCAGAAGATGTCCCCCGAGTTTTAAAAGATTTAACACAACTTTGAAAAATTTATCGAGATCGGGAAGCCATGACAATGCACCCACCGTAATAAAAGCGATATCGAATCGGCCAAAATATTCCGGGCCAATTTCAAGTACATCCGTTCTGACAAATTCGCAGTCGCTTCCGGCAATTTTGTTTAATTCGCGGGCTTCGGCAATAGCCGCATCGGAAATATCGAACCCGGTCACGGGCCCGGAGCCTATATTCCGCAATGAAATACATTCGCGGCCGTTATTGCAGCAAAGCTGGGCAACCGATTTTCCCTCGAAACCAATCTCTTTTAGCTTGCCTGTAATAACACCATCAAGAGCAGTGTATTCGGGTGACTTTATAGCCTTCAGAAATTTTTCACCACGCGCTTTTCGGTGAACAGGCACCACTTCATTCCAGGCTTCCCGATTAGCTTTTATATAATCTCTGTAGTCCATACCAATTCCTGTTTTAGAGATATTTAAGGACGTTTATTATTATCTGCCGCACTATTCCATTTCAAAAGCGATATACATCAGCTTGCCATTGCGGTCGACCTGCATAACAACCGCATCGCCGGCTTTGAATTCGGCCAGCTTTGTCTTTATTCCTTTTAAGCCGGCTATAGGAGTATGATTGATTCCGAAAATGACATCGCCGGGCAGAAGGTCACTGCCATATTGGGGAAACTCAAATGACCGCGCCGCCACAATTACGCCGTATTCTGCCCTAAGGTTAGGCAGCAAGGGCCTGAATGTGTCATTTAATTCCAGGACCAGAAGTCCCAGTTGGGGGATAAGATTATTTTCCGGTGTGACCAGTTCAGCAAACCGCTGGGGATCATCCGATCTCTCGGTTACCGGCACAGCAATACTCAGCCTCTCTGAACCGCGAATCACATCGAGCTTAATCATTTCGCCGATTCGCAGTTGATATGTGTTGACAATAAACTGGCGGCCGTTTTCCATCGGCTTCAAATTCAGGTTGAGAATAATGTCTCCGGCCATGAGACCGGCAAGGTCGGCCGGGCCGCCGGGATAGACATCCCCGAGAATAACACCATATTCTCTTGGCAATCCCAGACCTTCAGCCATAACGGGTGTTATCGTTTGAGCATAAACGCCGATAGTTCCGCGGCGGACACGCCCATTTTCCTTGATCTGCTGATAGACATTCTTGACAATGTTGCTGGGAGCGGCAAAACCGATCCCCTCACTGCCGCCGGATTGCGAATATATCAGCGTATTAATTCCAACCACCTCACCAGCATGATTAATTAACGGTCCGCCGCTGTTGCCGGGATTGATCGGCGCATCAGTCTGAATATAAATCATCGGATCCTCGGGAGTCAACTGCCGCGCCATTGAACTGACAACTCCCATGGTGAAGGAGTTTTCCAGTCCCAGGGGATTCCCGAAGGCGAACACCAGCTGGCCTTTCTCCAGCTCATCGGAGTCTGCAAGTTTCAGGTAGGGCAGACCATTAGCTTCTATTTTCAAAACCGCCAGGTCGGTCTCAAAGTCAACGCCCAGTATTTTTGCTTCATAAATGTCACCTTCTGGCTTCAGAATCGAGCTAATCTCCTCCTCTCCATCAGGTAAGAAAGAGATTATTACCCGTACAGTCACAGCGCCGGCCACAACATGAGCATTGGTTACAATATAGCCGGCAGGATCAAAAATCACGCCTGAACCGGAGCTTGGTCTTTTGGTCAAAAGATCTGCCCCGGAAGTAATCCCCCGGAACGATGGTTCATAAGCTGAGGACAGAACCTGCACCACCGCCGGACTGACCTGTTCGGAGAGAGAGGTCAACGCCTGGTTGAACTCGTTTATCTTCTTGAATTCATCTGCGACCGCAGGATTTGAAACGAAGGCCCAAAAAACCAGAATAGAGAAGATAAAAATATAAAAACTTTCCCTTTTATTCATCGCATTCCTCCGATCTCCTGAATTACATCTACTATGCCCGAACATACACTCAAGACACCGGGTTCCACAAGACAAATGCAATAAAAAAATCCCCTCCATTCGAAATGGAGGGGACATTATAAACAGTTAAAATAATCTATGCTGCAATTTCAACAAGTTCGACATCAAAAAGAAGCGTTTTTCCAGCCAGGGGATGATTGGCGTCAAGAGTCACAGTTTCGTCCTGAACCTCGGTGATGACAACATTCATCTTGTTGCCGTCCGGGGCCTGAACCTGTAACTGACGCCCCACCTCGGGCGTGATATCATCGGGAAATACCGATTTCTTTACCTCGATGACATTCTGGTCATAACGGGGACCATAACCCTCTTCCGGGGTAACCGTGATCTCCTTTTTCTCGCCCTCTTCCATGCCCACAACGCCCTTTTCAAAACCGGGGATTACCTGTCCCTGGCCGAGCGTGAATTCCAATGGTTCGCGCTCTACCGAGGAGTCAAACACCTGACCATCTTCGAACTTACCGGTGTAGTGGATTTTAACCTTATCGCCTTCTTTGGCCTTAGCCATGAAAACCTCCTAACTTGTTTTCCATTGAATTCGATCCAAGCCCAGAAGAGTGAAATCGGCTTTTTATCCCAAACTTGCACCGAAATTATCTTTCATATAAAAATATAAGCCCCTGAACCCATTCAGAGACCGCCATATTTTTTAACCGAATAATGTCCGGGACGTTCCCCGTAAATAGTATTCTTATTCAATTATTCGGAAAATGCAAGATTTAATTTAGAAATGCTTTGGATTGAAAATTGACTATTCCTTATAAGATATTAACTTACTCCTGTTGTATCATCATTTTTTGAAAAAAACTGAAATTAAAATAGAGGATTTGGTATGAATAAAGAAAGAGAATGGGAAGTGTTTTTTGATCATCACGCCCCCAAATACATGGATGAGGTTTTTACACAGAATACCGAGGAGGAAGTGGAATTCCTGATAGAGGAATTGCAGCTTCCCAGGGGTGGGGCGATACTGGATGTGGGCTCTGGGACCGGACGGCACGCAGTGGAGTTGGCCAGACGCGGTTATCAGATGACCGGGATTGATCTTTCCTCCGGTATGCTCAAAGAGGCTCAGAAAGCTGCCGATAAGGCCGGAGTTGAGCTCGAGTTGATTCATGCCGATGCCGCCAAGTTCAAACCTGAAAAGAAATTCGACGGTGCTATTTGCCTCTGTGAGGGCGCTTTCGCACTGATAGGACACGGCGAGGACCCGATCGAACATGATCTGGCAATCCTGCGCAATATCAACTCTGCCCTCAAACCGGACAGCATATTTATTCTGGACACTTTAAACGGTCTCGAGAAAATCCGCAAGTTTCACAAGGAAGATATTGCCAAAAACAAATTCAACCAGATAACACTGGTGGAAACATTTGTAATGGATTATACCGACAATGATGGCAATAAAAAGAGCGTGACAGTTCGTGAAAAAGGCTATATCGGAAGCGAGTTAAAGCTGATGCTCCGGATTGCGGGTTTCGAGGCCTTCCATTTTTACGGCTCTACAGCCGGGAATTGGGGACATCGTCCTGTCGATCCGGATGAGATCGGCATGATGGCGATTGCACGCAAGATACGAGAGATGTAAATTCCGATCATAAAATATCGTAGGTCAAAAGTCCCCGAGATTTGACCTACAGTTTTTCGTGTGCAGAGTAGGTCCGTCCTACGGTTATTCGTGCGTCGTGTACGTCCTCGTGCACGACGTTTTGATGGCCACACCAGGAGGTACGCCCAGCACCAATAAGGGAGCTATAACAAATCTTAAACCGCCGCTGGCAACTCCTGATCCTTATATTGCAGCTGATAGAGATTATAGTAGATACCCTTTTGCGCCAGCAAATCCTCATGACTTCCGATTTCGCGAATTCTGCCTTTGTGAATAACAACTATCTTGTCAACCTGCTTGATAGTAGAAAGCCGGTGCGCAATAATTATTGAAGTACGGCCTTTCATGAGAGTCTCTGTGGCTTTCTGGATTATCACCTCGGTTTCGGTGTCGACCGATGATGTTGCTTCATCTAATATCAATATGCGCGGATTATAGGCTAATGCTCTTGCAAATGACACAAGCTGACGTTGACCCACAGAAAGCAGTCCTCCGCGCTCACCGACATTTGTCTCTAGTCCACGCCTGAGACCATTACCCAGCCGCAGAAGGTTGACATCCTCGGCCGCTTTCCTGATCTGTTCTCTGGATATATCGCCGTTTCCAAGGCGGATATTATCCTCGATTGTGCCGGAAAACAAAAAAACATCCTGAAGAACCAGCGAAATATTCTTGCGAATTGTCTCGCCGTCGAAATGCTTCAATTCCTTACCGTCGAGAGTGATGCTTCCTTTCTGATAATCATAGAATCGCAATATCAGATTAGTCATTGAGGTCTTGCCCGAGCCGGTTGCACCAACAAAGGCAACTTTCTCACCGGCGCAGATATCCAGATTGATATCCTTCAGCACCCATTCATCTTTATTATATGCAAACCAGATATCCTTGAACTTTATCTCGCCTTTCAATCCATCTGTCTCGACAGGCCTGACAGGGGTTTCAAAAGCCGGTTTGGTGTCAAGCAGCTTAAAGACACGTTCGGAGGAGGCCATGGCCGACTGCAGAATATTATATTTTTCTGAAAGATCTCGTATGGGTCGGTAGAACATCTCCATATATTGAGAAAATGCCACCAGTGTACCGAATGTCATGGCGCCCTGTATCACCTGCCCGCCGCCATACCAGATTATGATTCCCAGTGAGATTGCGCTTATAATTTCCACCGTGGGGAAAAAGACAGCGTAGTAAATGATCGACTTGTGGTGACGGCCCATCAGTTCCTTGTTTATCTCGTCAAATCTATTGAAAATTTTGCGCTCCTGGACAAAATTCTGCACCACGCTCACTCCGGAAACATGCTCCTGCACAAAGGCATTGAGCTTGGCAATCAGGCGTCTGATTTCACGATAGGCATGACGAACTTTGATCCTGAATATAATCGTGGCCGCAATCAAAAGCGGCAGAGCTACAAGCGTTATGGCTGCGAGCTTGGAGTTAATCACGAACATCACTGCTACTATTCCGAAAATCGTAAAGAGGTCACCGATTATATTGACCACACCGGATGAAAACAGCTCATTGAGGGAGTTAATATCAGAGGTCACGCGTGTGATAATTCGTCCCACGGGATTTCGGTCATAGAAATCCATGGTCAGGCCTTGAACATGTCTGAAGACCTTCATACGCAGGTCATACATGGCTTTCTGGCCGATCCATTCCATTAAGTAAATCTGTCCCCAGGTGGCGACAAATTGCACCAGCAGAATCCCGGCATAAAGAAGCGCCAGCCGGCCAAGTCCATCGGCATCTCCAACCGCAATATACTCATCAATCGCAAGCTTAATAATAACCGGTCCGGCAAGACGCAGGAGGGTCGAGATAATAAGTATCGCCAGGGCCAGCACAATCCACTTCTTGTACGGCTTAACATACTGGAGAAGGCGTTTCATCAACTGGGAATCATAGGCTTTCCCCAGGGCATCATCTTCAAAATACTGATGATCGCTCATCTTATTGCCTCCAGCTCCTCTTCCAGAGATTGAAGTTCAACAATATGCGCGTACAGGCTGGACTTCTTTATAAGTTCTTCATGTGTTCCGCAGGCCTTGATTTGTCCCTCCTCCATAACACAGATCATATCCGCATTTTTGACTGTCGATATACGGTGAGAAATCAGAATTGAGGTCCGCGTCTTCAACACATTTTTCAATTCACGTAATATCAGTTCCTCGGTATTGGTATCAACCGCCGAAAAAGCATCATCCAGAATCAGGATCGGCGGATTGGCAATGATCGCACGGGCTAAAGCAGTTCTCTGCTTCTGGCCTCCCGAAAGGGTCACTCCTCTTTCTCCGAGCCTGGTCTCGAAACCCCTTGGAAATTCGGTGATTTCCTGCCTGATCCCCGCAATTCCCGCCGCTTTTTCAACTTCTTCTTCAACGATCTTTTCCTCACCGAAGGCGATATTTTCTTTCAAAGTCTGCGAGAATAGAAAGGTCTCCTGGGGAACATAGCCGATCGCTCTGCGCAGATTTGCCATGGGAATTCTATTTATATCGATATTATCTATAAAAATCTTGCCATCCGGGACTTTATAACCTTTGAGAATAAGCTCGACCAGCGTGGACTTCCCGCATCCGGTCGGCCCCACAACAGCCACAGTTTTACCTGAGGGAATCTTGANNGAAGGAATCTTGAGATTTATGTCTTTTAGTATCTCATGATCATCATTGGGATACCTAAATGAAAGATCCCTGATTTCGATCTCACCCCGTTCCGGCCTGGCATCCGGATCGGCATTGGTATCGGCAACCTCCGATTTGCGTCTCATGATTTTCTCAATACGTTCAAGCGATGCTGTCCCCCGCTGATAGAGTGAAACCACCCATCCCACCGCAAGCATGGGCCACATGATGCTCATGAGATAGAAGATAAACGCAACCAGGGTACCCAGAGTAATCGAGCCATTGATAACCTGTTTGCCGCCGAAATAGAGCAGGAACAGGATTATGATTCCCACAATGCCGTAAATCGAAGGCATAAAAAGTCCCCGTATCCTTGCCAGCGACAGATTCAGGTCGATATAGGTTTTATTCAAACCTGCGAAATTTTTGATCTGGTCCTCTTCCTGATTGTAAGCCTTGACCACTTTGACGCCGGAGACATTTTCCTGAACATAGGANNCTGAACATAGGAGGTCATGGTCGAAAAATGCTGCTGGATCTGATAAGACCTCTGGTGTATCTTCATACCGAGGCGATTTGTCAGCAGGGATAGAATCGGAAAGCCCGTTAAAGCTATCAGCGTCAATTTCCAGCTCAATACGAACATCAATGTCAGTGCCACAGATATGGACACAAAAGAATTAATAATCTGCATCACTGCCGGTCCTGCTAATAGTCTTGTGGCCTCGACATCATTCGAACCCCGGGCGATGATATCTCCGGTTGCCGTTTCCTGGTAAAAAGACTTTGGCAGCCCCAGCAGATGCAGGAAGAAGTCGTTGCGGATTTCATACTCGAATATCCGGGAGCCCCAGATGATCGTGCGCCTCATCAGGAATCGGAAAAATCCGGCGCCAATCGCCAGGATGACCACAAGCATCGCATAAATCCTGAGCTGGGAATAAGTTGCAGCATTCTGCCGGAGATCATCGATAGCCATCTTCACAATCCAGGGCGAAATCATACCGATCACATTGGTCAACACGGTAACCAGCATGCCCCAGTAAAGATAATTCTTATGGCGCTTGAAATAAGCGATCAGGCGCTCTAATTTTTTCACAAACTTTTGTTTCATAGACTATTAAAGAGCTAACATACGAACAATTCTTCAGTTCCCTTCAAAAATAATGGCTTTACAAATGCCGGTAAGAAATATATCCTGTAATTATACTGCTCGTCTTATACTATGTCAAACAGTAGTTTACAAAAGAAGTTCATCGCCGACGAGATGGTCGGCAAATTGGCCCGCCTGATGCGCATGCTGGGCTTTGATACCCTATATTTCAATCAGATTGAAGACAGCGAACTGATCGACATTTCCTTGAAAGAGAAACGTACAATCGTGACTCGCGATACAAAGCTGATCGAGAGGGTTATGGTCCAGGATTACATTTTGGTAGAAAATGACAATCCAGAAAGACAACTGATTGAGTTTCTGGACAAATCGGGATTGCAACCGGATGAGAGCAACTTTCTGAGCTGTTGTCTGGAATGCAATGCGATTCTGGAGTATATCCCCAAGGAGAAGATAAAAGACCAAGTCTGGCAATATACATTTCAAACTCATGAAGAATTCAAGATTTGCCCCGAATGCCGCAGGGTTTATTGGGAAGGCGATCATGTAAAGGCGATGCGCAAGAAACTCATTAATATCGGAATATTTGAATCAGATTAGAAAACTCCCAGAGGAATTGAAACACCCGCAAAAAGTGACAGAAATTCCGAATTAAACGATACCACTTCCTCCCCGGAATACTGTTCCAGATCCTGCACTATATCATACTGGAGGTTGAAGTCGAAAGCTACTTTGGGGAACATAAATATCTTAATGCCGCCGTTGAGATTCCATCCAAATTTGGTCTTGCTGTCGAGCTTGTTGGAGGCGATAACTTCACCATCAGGGTCCTTGAGCTCGGTTTTACTTTCAAAATAGTATATACCGATGCCCGCGCCCCCATATGGCTCAAAAGCGGCCAGCCTTTTGGACAGCTCCAGACCCAGAGTGGCTTTAAGGAGGTCATTGGTATAGGTCTCGGTAAAGACATCATCAGGATAACCCTCAAAGACCACATTGCGGTCATCATGCTCGAAAAAGACGCCCTGCAGACCAAGACGAAGCTGCACATATGGCATTTTCAACATGCCGATTGTACCATAGCCCATAATAGAAAAGCCTGTTTTGGTGTATTCATTGAATTCACCCTGCGGCATGGTTGCACCCAGACCACCTCCAAGATAGCCAAATATCTGAGCTGATACTGAAGAAGAGAGAACTGAAAGCAATAATATTATAATCAGCAATTTTTTCATATTTTCATCCTAGATGGCAAAACGAAATCGATCTCATCAAAATTGCAGAAATCTTATTAAATGATCCCCTCTCTGTCAACAACAATCAGGTTTGGTAATATCATTCGTTGAATTATCGGGCCTACAATGTGAATGAATATGAAAATGCGTCTTCCAGAGTGGCGCCATAAGTATCAGAAGCACTTGTCGTTACCAGAAAGGTATAGGTCTCGCCCGCGGTAAGCTCGAAATCAGGGAAATACTGCAAGGCCTTATCGGTGAACCAGACAAATTCGCCAGGTATTTCTATCACACCATCATTGAAGCTGAAAGCATCTTGCGTGGCTTGACGGTCCATGACAGTATTAAACCTGATCTGAATAATTGGATAGGTGTCCTTGAGATTGACGCCCGGATTCGGGTAATAATAGATAATAGCAAGCTTTCCTGTAGTGAAGCCGCCCTCAATCTCTGTCAATACCTTATTTTCATGAGTATCAAAAATCTCGGCATCAATTATGATCTGATACTCGGTCTGGCTCTGTAAGGGACTGGTAATCCGATATTCAAAGGCATTTTTCTTGTCGGATATTCCATATAACTCGTAATCGAACGCAGGGCTGGTGGTAAATGGTTCCTGAATTGTAGAGAGCTCGATGGAATTGTTAAACCACAACTTAATTGCACGCGGGAAGGCATCCAGAGTATCCACCCCGTCATATTCGGCCGTAATGCGCATGAGCTTTGATGCTTCTGTTGTAAATTCGAACTCGAAAGGTTGGGGGAGATGGTCTCCGATAATATCATGTGCGCTGCTGTCTATCACACAATGGTAGGTGGTATTGGGCACAAATGGTTCCTCGGGATAGATATAAAGCATATAGAATTCCGGATAGCAGGTTGAATCATTTGGGTTGCAGATAGGAAAGGTTGTCCAGTGCATATTGTAATCAAAGGCAGGTTCTACGGAAAAGGCCTCCTCCACAGACTGCCTGTCCATATTCAAATGAAAGCTGATTACAATCGGTTCGGTCAAATTAGTAATAAGAGTATCCGAACCGAGAGAAACGCTGGCGATGAATCGATCCAGGGGATCATCCGGGCCTGTTGGCGATTCCGAACATGATATAGCCAACGCCAAAATAAACAGAATGAATATTAATGCTTTCAGTTTCATAGTTGCACCCTGATAAAAATATAATCACTTCCATCTATTATACAAGAAAGAATCCACATCTGTTGAATCAAAATGTGGATTATGAAACTTCGGGTTTTATGCAGGATTAATGATCGCCGTTCCCGTTTTCCAGAGAGGAGACTATCAGACCGTCTTTCAATTTCACCACACGATTCGTCCTTTTGGCGATACTCTGATCATGCGTGATTACCAGAACAGTCGAACCAGTCTTCCATAGTTCCTCAAACAGGTCGATGATACCCGCCCCGGATTTGGAGTCCAGATTTCCGGTCGGCTCATCAGCCAGTATCAGCCTGGGCCTGTTTGCCAGAGCCCGTGCGATCGCCACACGCTGCATTTCGCCGCCGGAAAGCTCATTGGGACGATGGTCCATGCGATCGCCCAGGCCGACACGATCCAGCAGATCGGCCACCCTTTCACGACGTTTTTTGGCCGGGACATTGGCGAATACAAGCGGCAGTTCGACATTTTCAAAGGCTGTGGCATAGGGAAGAAGGTTGAAGTTTTGAAATACGAATCCCACTTTCTTATTCCTGATCTCGGCCAGCTCATTCGGTTCCAGTTTCTCAACTCGTTCACCATCAAGGAGATACTCACCGCCTGTGGGCACATCCAGACATCCGGCAATATTCATCAAAGTGGATTTACCGGAACCGGACGGTCCCACTATGGAAACAAATTCACCGCCCTTGATGTCCAGATCTATACCTTTCAATGCCTTGACCTTAACTGTGCCGGTATTGTAAAATTTTATAATATCTTTCATGTAGATCATCGTATTATTCATAAATTCCACCTCTATTCATATCGCAATGATTCCACAGGGTTAACCGAGGCTGCCTTCCTTGAAGGGAAAAATCCGGAAACCAGGCCAATTATACCGAGAATGCTTGCTGTTATAATCGCAATTGTGGTTGAGATATTAGGCTTCCCCAGCCACAACAAGGCTTCATTGTTTACATCGATCGCACCCAACGTCTTGGTGATAATCACCGAAAATAATATGCCCAGAGCTCCGCCGATAAATGCTATCAATAGCGCCTCCAGCATGAACTGGGCCATAACCTGGAATCTTTTTGCTCCCAGAGCCATCTTGATCCCGATTTCGGTAGTGCGCTCCTTGACCGCCACATACATGATGTTTGCCACGCCCACTCCCGCAACCAGGAGAGTAAGGCCGCCAATCAGCCCGAAAAAAATCTGCATTCCCAGCATGACATTATTGAATGTCTTGACATTTTCGATGAAATTCCAGACCCCGATGGTGGATTCATCATCAGGATCGAATTTGTACTTGCCCGACAATTCCTCGACAATTCGTTTCTCCACAAATTCGGTCTTGTTCAGATCGCGCGGCTTTACAACCAGATTGTGAAAATATCGGTGGCCGTAAATGCCGTGAAATGTGGTTGCCGGAATCACCGCCCGGTTCCAGTCCGGCCCGGAATACATACCCATCTGCATCTTCTTTTTCAGAACTCCGATCACAGTAAACTTCATGCCATTGATTTCAATTGTCTGGCCCACAATCTCTTCTCGCGGTATGTTGGCGCCGAACAGATCATCAGCAAGCTCATTTCCGAGAAACACGACCCTGCGTTTCAAATCCATATCAAGCTGGTTTATAAACCGCCCGCCCATTTCCGGAATCATGTTGCGCATGATCTCGTAGTCAGGATAGACACCGTTAACCATGCGGTTAAACATCTTATTTTTGTTAGCTACTGACTGACCCCAGCGCGTATATTCGCCGCCAATCATTTCAATTTCGGGAATACGTTCCTTTAGAAATTGTACCACGTCCTTTTCGAACCGAATCGGACGGCCGCGCGGAAGGCCTTTATATGGTATGCTGGTCTGGCCTCCCCAGACGATCATGATCCCCTCGCCCATCCCCTTCTGGTTTATATCCAGCTGATTTCTCAAACCGTCGCCAAAGGCCAGAAGCATGGTGATGGACATAGTTCCCCAAACAATTCCAAGGATAGTCAGAAACATCCTCTTCTTCTGCGCTCTTAACTCGCGCCAGAACATTTTAAATACAAGTTTAATATTCAGCATATCTATATTTTCAAAGCTTTAACCGGATCCATCGTCGCCGCCCGCCTGGCAGGGAAATATCCCGCCAGGATCGCAATTATAAGTAGCGCTATTATTGTCCCTAAACTTACGAAAGCTGATATCTCCGGTATTCCTACATATTCTTCCAGGTTCAGACGGGGAAAGAACTTGACAATAGTGGCAGAAAAGAGAAAACCCATCAGTCCGCCAAAGGCAGTCAGGAACATGGTCTCGAATAAAAATTGCCGCAACACGAAGCCGCTTTTGGCACCCAAAGCCATTTTAATTCCAATCTCACGTGTCCTTTCCTCCACCACAACATACATAATATTGGCCACCCCGATTCCGCCCACGATTAGAGTTGCTATTGAGATCAAATACAGGAATATCCTGAAGCCCCAGAAAAAATATGTAAAGAATTCCGTATTTTCCGTAGTATCCCAGGTCATCAGGGCCTGCCGGTCGGAGGGATCGAATTGATGCCGCTTGCCCATAATTTCAAAATATCTTTGCTTGACATGCTGATGGACCTGCTCGGACTCGGCTTTCCAGACCACATTATCAACATAATTCTGTCCATAGATGGCCACGAATGTAGTAGATGGGATGACTATCTTTCGGCTGTCACGGCTGTTATAAGATGAGTCCTGTTGCTTGGCTTTCAATACTCCGATTACTCTGAACGGCACCCCGGAAATCTGGATCATTTCCCCTACCGGATCTATCTCCTCGCCGAATATCTGCTCCTTCAGCTCATTCCCCAGAAAGCAGACCCGCCTGCGGTTATCGAGATCATTCTGATTGATAAAACGACCACCCATCTCGGCAAATATGTTCCGCATATCACCGAATTCGGGCCAGACTCCTACAATCGGTGCAACCAGTCTCTTATCATTGTAAACAACGGTCTTATTCCATTCCGTATATTCGGGCGAAATATATTTTAACTCGGGAATCTGCGCTTTTAAAATCTCGACATCTTCGATCCGCTGAATTATAGTCCTTCCCCGCGGCAGACCCTGATATGATTTCGAGGTAGTGCCGCCCCAGACGATTACAATGTTTTCCCCCAAGCCCTTAAAAGCTTTTTCCTGATTCATGTGGATACCATAGCCAAATGCTCCCAGAAGGATCACCGCCGCAGTACCCCAGAATATCCCGAAAAGAGTGAGGACAGTACGCAGCTTCTGCCCGCGCATATCGCGCAGGATTTGCTTAATGAACATCAAATTCATTATTCAATTTCCCTGGGAGGGTATTCTACCACCTGCTGGCCGGAATCGAGTCCGGCAATAATCTCGATATTGAGCCCATCGGAAAGTCCGACCTCGACAGGCAAAGTCTCTATATTGCCGGCAGAATCCTGCACGTCGACAAAACTCGAATCGCTTCGGAAATTGACCAGACGTTCCGGAACCATGAGCACATCATTCTTTTCATTTATTATGATCTCTGCTGTGGCTGAATAACCGGCCCTGAGCAAATTCGGCCCGGCCTCTGTAATTTCGATTTCGACGTCGAAAACGGTGGTCTGGTCCTGCTTACGGGCCTTGGAAGCGATTTTATAGAGACGTCCATGCACTGTATCCGAGGGAAGCGCGCCTATCTTCAAAGTTACATCCATACCTTCTCTCAGCTTTCCTACATCGATCTCATCGACAGTCCCCCTGAAGACAAGGTTGCTCATGTCGGCCAGCGACATAATCGGCGTGCCCGGCTGGAACGATGTCATCGGCTCGACAGGATCACCCTCCTCTCCATAAATCGCCAGGACAGTACCCTCGACTGGGGCGCGAATGACTGATTCGATAGCCTCATCTGTCATCATTGTCTTACCCTCTTTCAAAAGCGAGAGCGCCTCCTGCTTACGCTGCACATCCAGGCGCGCCATCTCCAGAGTCTTCTCCGATCTGTCGTATTCAGCTTCCGAGAGCAGGTTCTTATTGAAAAGTCCCTTTACGCGCTCGAATTCCGACTTAGCATTTTCATACTCAACCTGAGCTTCTTGAAGCGAGAGTTCGGCATTGACAATCTGTTCCGGCGTGGACCTTGGCGAAACCTCGAAAAGCGCATCACCAACATCAACCTGATCATTCTCTTCGACGAAGAGTTTTTGCACCACGCCTGAGATATGGGATTTTACTTCAATTTCCTTTTCGGGCTCGATTTCGCCGATGGCTATGGCTTTATCTACGATATGACCTCTTTCAACCGGAAAGAGTTTGATGCCTTCATTGGCCTCGCCTGAATCGCTCTGGAAGCCGAAAAAGATGATAGCCCCCACCAGCACTATTATTATAAATCCTGCAGTTAGTTTTTTTGCCATGTTTCTCCCCGGTATGTGAGTTTTAGTGACATTTACATAATTTCATACGAAGCATTTAAATCAAGGTTTCCGTTAATATACGACCGCGCTGTCCTGGATTTGTTGCATTTAATTCTTGATAACTTGAACGGAAATGAAACTGGATCTCTATGCTATTCCCAGATCTCTTCCAGGGAGAAATTACGACGTGAGAGCTCTTCCATAAAAACATCGGGAGGAACCGAAATCTCCTGGGGTACTACACCCTTTTTTTCGATCTTACCCTCGGCCAGCATTTGGGCAATAATCGAAGAGGAAAAACCGGTTGAACGCATCATGGCAGTGAGGCCGGTTCTTTCGTCGTAATAGTCCATCATGCGGTACTTCAGGTGTTTACTCTTTCCATCCTTCTTGCCCTCAAAATCCACCGAGACTAAAACGACATCTTTCTCATCTCTTCCCAAAGCTTTTTCCAGGAGCATTCCCGTCAGATGACGAGGCACTATTTTATTTTCATCCACCTGCAGTGCCTCAGATGAACAAAATCCCAAAGAAATAAGGGTCTGGAAAAGTCTGCTGTGCCCGGGATAACGGATGGTCTTATAATCCAGATTTTTCACTTTGCCGTAATAAGTCAGCGGAAGGGTAGAGGTGCCTCCCGAGGTCTGGAAAGCCTCCAGCTTTTCGAATGGCGACGGGAACGAGAGTTCCTCCACCTCAGAAAGCGCTTTGACATTCTGGACTTTGCCGTTACGAATCACCACTGCATCCTCGATATATTCGTTGATCAGGCCGTCAACCGAGAAGACGATTTTATAATTCAAGGGAGGTTCGGGCTTTTGAGGAAGTCCCCCGACCCGCAACTGCACATTTTCGAGCTCATCGAATCTGGATGAGCCGGAGGAAGTAAGGATCTGTACCAGCCCCGGAGCCAGACCGGTGTCCGGTATAATCGTTACACCTTTGGACTTTGCTTCTTCATGCAGTTTCAACTGCTCGCCTACAACTTTGTTATTTCCGCCCAGGTCAATGAAATTGGCGCCAATCTCGATTGCCAGCCGGGATATTTGCAGATTGAACTGGTAGTGTATGGCTGATATGATAACATTAGAGCCGGAAATCGCATTTTTTGTGCCGCTTGGATTGCGGACATCCAGCCAGGTCGGAATCACCTTATCCGATTTTGCAAAGGCCGCAACCTCTTCTGCATTCGAAATATCGATGTCGCAAACAAGAATCTTGTCGATTTTCTCATTCTGAGCAAGATCAAAGGCGATAGCCTTACCCATCATCCCGCTACCAAGCAATGCGATCTGCATCAATCCTCCATGTTTTGCTGACGTAAGATACAAAAAAAGCGCGTGAAGTCAAAGGTTTCGAGGAAAGTTGCGAGATAATCAACAGCCGTGCAGTTCGATCAATTTGTCTATCGTGGGGGTGTCGGCATTGCCGGTGGGACTTAAATCGTTATCCTCCTGGAATCTGCGCAGAGCACGATATAGTTCCATATTCTTTTTTTCCGGAATATCATGATTGAAATAGCCGAGGTTTTTCAGACGATTGGCATAACCTGAGACAGTTCGCGGAGGGTCCATATACCCCATATTCCAGGTCATGACCTTCTCTCCCAGTTCTACGGTCAGATACTCAACCCCCGGGGGAAGCTCCTGATCCACCTGTCCCTCCCCACCGGTGCTGGCAGAGACTTCCTCATCCTGCTCAGGATGCCTGAGGGTATAATCCAGATTGGTAAGAGATTCTCCCTCATTATTTTGTAGACGCGTTGTAATCCTCTCCCTGACAGCACGAGTCACGCTGATACTAATTGGACCGCCGTTCTTGCCCTTTGTGGGAAATTCCGCAGTTGGAAGCACAGGAACCCAGACCTCATCGCCGCGAGCCAGCAGATTTCTTTCCGGGCGTTTTTCACGAAGATAGGAGTTCTTCTCGTGATCATAGATGGTGCCAGGATCAGCATGATTGAAATCTCTGGAAATTTTGCCCATCCAATCGCCATCACGGCAAACATGCAGTTTATGTCTTTCCTCTGAATCCGGCATAAAGAAAAAATAAGTCTGTTCAATACCTGTGTCAAGAAAAGAGAGGAATCGCCAGAATCATTCACAAAAAAGCGGGACAGGCCAATGCCTGTCCCACAAATTGGAGCAGGTTGTCAAATTTACTTGGCCAGAATCATCTTCTTCGTCTTAATGAAATCACCGGCTTTGATACGATAGAGATATACACCTGATGATACCTGATTACCATTCTCATCGGTTCCATTCCATCCAATTTCGTATCTTCCGGCGTCATGGTAGCTGTTAACCAGGGTAGCCACCCTCTGACCCAGAAGATTGAACACTGACAGCTTAACGTTTCCGGCGACGGGCAGCTCATAGCTGATGATCGTATTCGGATTAAACGGATTCGGGTAGTTTTGCGAAAGTGAATACTTGTCCGGTACCGCTGGGCTGGAACCGTCGGGCTTGGTAAAGAGGTCACTGATTTCTATGCAATCGCCCAGTTCAGTCCAGGTCAGTTCGGGATAGACCCTTTGACCATCAATGAAGATATTCAAGACTCCGTTTTCCTCGGGATAATCGGCTGTTGCAAGACCGGAACCGTCATTACCGTAAACCGGCGTAAACTTAAGCAATTGGCCGTCATAAGCGGCCCTGCCGCAGAGAGTTCCGTTTTCGGAACGGATTTCAATTTCAGTACCTGCGGGAAGCCTCTGATCATCGAGTTTCAACTCATCACCGTAAAGATTGATCCATTGCCTGGTCGGCGTTACAACCTTGCTTTGAGATTTTTGTGCCAGGTTAGGCACCAGAGGCATACCGAAGCCCGGATATGCCAGGATTCCATTCTCAGAAACCTTGGCCCAGTATCCATAACCGGGACGGATTTCCGTCAACGTATTGAATTCCCCCATACCAGGCATCCAGGTGACCCCCTGCTCATGATATCCCAGGGCCACCAGTAGTATGTTGAAGATAGATCCCCAGGCATCTTCGATCGGCATGACAGCATCCAGCCAGACACTGACAAGATTCCATCCGTCATAAACCGTTATATACTCCTGGGGATCGATTGACCCGCCGCAAACTTGCGGTGGAACTAAAAACAGACATTCACCATAAATCCAGTAGCCATGATAATAGTCAACATGATGCAGAGTCGAAAATTCAGGAAGATCTGGATTGTAGGTCAATGCGCTTTGATCGAATCCAAGGATCACCCTGACACAATCCGGTCCGCCAATCAGATCAACAAATTCTTCAATGTCAGCCGAATAAGTATTATTCCAGGACACCAGGGTCCAGCCAATGTCTATATTGATCTGAGCACATTTCTCGGTCGAGAAATCGCAGACCTCAAAACGATCTCCGTTTTCGGTCCAGATAAGCTGCGGCGTTGCGAATACAGGGTCAAAGTTAATCTCAAGTGAAATCCGATCGCCCGGTTCAGCGCCCTCATCAAGATCAGGCGAAGTCGGGTCATCTCTATATATCGGCAGGAAGCCATAACTCCCGTTTTCCTTGACTGTGCCCATACCGCAAAGCACTCCGTCAGGGTCATAGGCGCTGATGATATCGCCCGGCTCGAGCGGTACATCATCGAGCGTCGGCTGCCCGCAATAGATGGAAATCCACTCAGGCGTTGGAATTACAACCTGAGCATCTGTAATACAGACAAAATCTTCCTTAATCAAAATAGAATTGCCGCACTCATTAGTCGCTTCCAGGCTGACATCGTAACAGCCATTGGAATCGTAAGCATGAGCCGGATCAAATTCGGTGCTGGTCTCGCCATCTCCGAAATTCCATACAAAGGTCATATCACCTGAAACCTCGGTATCATTGCTGAAATATACGATCACGGGAGTTACGCCATGCGAGGTGGAATCGATGCTGAATTCGGGGGTGGGGGCATGCAACACCGTAAGATCTACATAGAACTCACAAATACCTGTTGCGCAGGCATTTATTGCTGTAATTCGTATCTGCCTGAGCTGCGAGGTATCGGCTGTGAAGCTCACCATACCTTCTTCATAATCCCCGCCAAGAACATCAATCGTCTCTGCATGATGAACCGCCACGGGGATCTCGACCAGACTCCCCGCGCAGGCGCTGATTTCCAGAGTATCCTCCGGACAATCAACCTTGGGTGCAAGAATTGTCTCAACCTCGGCAACCAGAGTGCAAGTGTCGTCTCCGCAGAAATCGGCCGCTATAACTGTGAAATCATAATATGTGGTAGTGCTCTGGTCCATGGGAAATGCCGGTTCAAAGCATAACGATCCGTCTTCCCAGACCGCCTCATAACCCTGGATAGTAACCGTGCCCGGATTCTCTATGGGCAGCTCGATACAAATTGTATCCGGCACGCAGAGCAAAATCCGGATTGTGTCTTCGGGGCACGAGATCAACGGAACCGTACCGAATTCGACCATCACAGTCAACTCGCAGGTATCCGAACCGCATTGATTTTCCGCGATTACCGTGAAAGAATTTTCGCCCGGATTGACAGCTGCAAAATAAAGCGTATCACTCTGCCAGTATTTGTCAGACCCCTCGGGCATAACTGTAACATCGCCCGGATTGTTGATCGGCAGATAAACTCCGGCCTGGTCTCCTTCACAAACAAGAATCTCCACCGGTTCAACTGGACAGGTTATAAAAGGCTCCTCCAGAATCATGACATTAATCCCGAGAGCACACTCGGCGGCAAAACATTCATTCGAAGCTGTAACTGTGAAAGTGTAGAATCCGCTGGTCCCTGCGGTAAAGCATAGCATACCCTCGCTCCAGACCGCATCACCCTCAACCTGAACCTCGTCGTAATTAGTGATCGGAAGATCCACGCAGACCTCACCGGGGCCGCAAATTGTCTCCGACAATTCGACCAGGGGACAGTCAATTACCGGCGGGGTGACGATCTCGACACTGCAGACTATCTCACATGAGCTTGTGCCGCAGCCATTTGAGGCTTCAACCAGATAAGTATACGTCCCGCTTGTATCGGCATTGAAGCAGAATACACCAGCCGCCCATTCACCGCCGGAGGTACTTACCTCGTCAGCGTCAGTGATGGGTAGATCGAAACACACCAGCCCGGGTTGACATATGGAGCTCGAAAGAACTTCTGTGGGACATTCTATCACCGGAGGTTGGTTTATAGTCACAATCGCTGTTACCTCGCATGTGTCAGCGCCGCATTCATTTTGAGCTATAATCACAAAGACATAAGTGCCTGAAGCATCAACGGGAAAACAGACGGTGCTGGCACGTTTATCAAGCACTGCATTCTCTGCAATGACGGTAACGGGGGAACTGCTTTCGATCACCGGGAGATCGATACAGACCTCGCCCGGACCGCACATAGTAACTTCAAACGGCGTTGAGGGACAGAGGATTTCGGGGGGATCGCAGTCTGAATCCTGAGCGGCCAGACTGGCTGCCGAGAACATCAGAATAAGGATTGTAAAAGACAGTAAAATTCGTTTCATAAATTCCTCCCTGCCCAGAGGGGCATCAGTATGCTTGAAAATCATTATATTCACGATCCGAGTTTATATTATAAAATGCGATCGGATTAGTATTCTTGTTATGAATATTCCCCCGCATGCTCCTTAAGAGCCTTTTTTAAGTGCCTTGCGCATGTCAACCGCCAAAGCTTGCCGCCATCCCTGGTCTAATCTGCAGGTTTTTGTAGCAGGTGCAAGCCGCTTTAAGGATGTGTACTCTAATTAGACGCAATATACTTGTTAAGCAAAAATACGAAGTTTGAGGGCTTTCCGCAAGTACTTTGAAAAAAGATCTAAAGGCCTCAAATCACTGATGACGGAGGGAAGTTTACAGGGGTAATCGATTGCGGAATTACGCCTTGGAATTAATACAGTCTGCTATCATTAATCAGTCTTCCCTGGCTGCCACGCATAGAAACTTCCGCATCCAGGGCTTTCCGGATATAAACCGTCCGTCTTTATTGATAAGATCATCGGTTACATCCATAAATTCAATCCAGTCTTCAATTCTCATCCCCACAGCGGCAAGGCAATCCTCGACCTCTCCTCGGGTGAATACATTATGAGTCTCATTCATCTCCAGCGATTCCATGGGCGAATTCAAGAAAATGTCTTTAGATAAAAAATCCTGTAGAGTTCTTTTGGATATGCGTATGATGTCGCCCGCCATCACATTATGCTTTGCCCTGTAATATTTGAATTTGCTTTCGAATTCCTGCAGGAGTTTTACCTTTTCGGAAGGCAGAAAGACATCAACATTACCATCACCGGCATCGAGATGATCGACCAGAAGATATTTCCCTCCTGACACAAGTATCCGCCTGATTTCGCTCAGACTTCTATATAATTCATCCCGTGTGCCAAAAAGTTTTACCTCATGAAGCATCTGTGAAGTCACCGCGATATCGAAATATCCCGATGGAAGGTCCAGATTATCGGCTCTGCAGATGACCACCTGAGCCCGGGGACAGTTTTGCTCAATCCCTTTAGTCATCTCAATGCTTTCATCAACTCCCCAGACCTCATCAACCTGTTTCGAGGCAATCTCGAGAAATTTGCCCCAGCCGCATCCGACATCTACGAGCCGAGTGGAGTCCTCGCAGTATTTAAGCATCAAATCAAATTTCTGGAGATCCCGCTTGTCCCAGGATTCTGCTCGTTTCCTGAAGAAGTCAGCTTCCGATGCTCCGTAAAGGCTCTCGTCACTTTGTTCCATTAGAAAGCCCCACTGCTATTCCTTCCGGATATACAGGTTCAATATTCAGTACCTTAAAAAGAAAGGCATATATATCAGCATATTCTTCAATTCTTTTCGAGGTCGGTTTGCCATGTCCATGCCCGGCTTTTGTATCTACCCGCAAGAGAATCGGATTTTCTCCACTGTCGGCATACTGAAGCGCC
>JAABVY010000048.1:0-1144 GCA_011777135.1 Candidatus Zixiibacteriota bacterium
AGTTATTTTTCCGGAGCGCCTCCTTGAGGTAGGCCGCCTCCATCTCCTCCAGAGAATGCGAGACAATCTCCCTGCCCTTGTCTTTGGGACGAATACTGTCAGGCAGGCATTCCAGATTTATGACTGTTCCTTTACAGAGCACAAAGGCATGTTCGATTATATTTTCAAGTTCGCGAATGTTGCCGGGGTAATCATGACTCATCAGGATTGCCATTACATCCGGTGAAACTTCGGTAATTATTCTGTCCTTCAAGTTGTTGAAGCGATTTATGAAATGGTTTACCAGGAGCGGGATATCTTCTTTTCGCTCGCGCAAAGGTGGCAGTTTAATAGTTATCACATTAATCCGGTAAAAAAGATCTTCCCTGAAGCGGCCAGCCTTGACCAGTTTCTGCAGATTTCTATTTGATGCGGTAATGATGCGAACATTGGCTTCCACACTTTCAGTGCCGCCCAGGGGCTCATATACTTTTTCCTGAATTACCCGCAACAGCTTGACCTGCAGCGATGGAGAGGTATCCGCTATTTCATCCAGGAATATTGTTCCCCCCTCAGCCAGAGCAAATCGCCCAGGTTTGTCTTTGCGTGCGTCCGTGAATGCTCCTGCTTTGTGGCCGAAAAGCTCCGATTCCAGGAGCGTATCAGGCAACGCTCCGCAATTGATGGTGATGATTGGATGGTCTCTGCGATTGGATAAATTATGTATAGCGCGTGCAATCAGTTCTTTGCCGGTTCCAGAATCACCCTCGATCAGCACTGTACTTTCGGATTCGGCAATGCTGGGCAGGATATCGAAGATCTTTAGCATAGCGCTGTTTTTGCTGATTATATCCTGGAATGAATACTTTTTCTCCAGTTCGCGTTTAAGCTCCTCGAGCGCGCTCAGGTCACGAAATGTCTCCACCCCCCCGATTATTTCTCCATCTTTATTGCGTAAGACGGCGGCCGAAATGCTTATGGGTATTTTCCGTCCGGAAGCATCAATAATAAACACAGCTTTGTTCACAACCGGCTCACCGGTTCGAAAAGTCTCTCTCAGTGCACAGCTTGATTCGCAGATCGAGGCACGGAAGACATCACAGCATCTTTGACCGATCGCCTCCTCCCGGGGAATAGAGGTGATCTGTTCGGCCGCCCGGTTGAA
>JAABVY010000048.1:1187-9381 GCA_011777135.1 Candidatus Zixiibacteriota bacterium
TTTCGTCTTTATTGTTTCCGTTGCCCATAATCCTCACTGTGCATGATTTCGCTCATTTATCTCAACATATATATACGAGTTAAAGATGAGTGTCAAATGATAATAATCTAATTACTCCGTGATTAAGGATAATCGCCAGAGTGAAAACTCTCTTGCCTTTATGATTGCTTTTTATATCTTAGCTTTCTTAAAAACGGACAGGATGGATAATTTGAATTCGAATAGATCAAAGAGCCCCGGCAAAACATTTCTTCTCTGGTTTATTGCTGTAATTCTCACTCTTTCTTCGGCTGTATATCAGCGTCTGACAGGCCCCACATATCCGGTAAGGGGTTCTGTGGAAGTCAATGATACGGAAATCAGCTACAAGCTGCTCAGATCCCATTACACAACTGCGGACGCTGTCATGAAGATTGTCCTGCAGGGAGCGGATATGGAAGGAGAGATCACGTGGCGCAGATATAAAAGCAATGATCCCTGGTTCACGGATGAATTATCTCAAAAAGGGGATACGCTGATAATCGTAATCCCGAAGCAGCCCTCGGCAGGCAAAGTCATGTATAAGATAAGCCTGATCGATGATTCCGGAAGAAGATACGAACTGGCCGAGGAACCGGTAATAATCCGTTTCAAGGATCCCGTACCGATCTATGTCCTGATACCGCATATCATCGCCATGTTCGGATCCATGCTCCTCTCCACCCGTACAGGATTGGAAGCGATATTCCGTAATCGAAATACATACAGGCTGACACTCTGGACAATCGGTTTTTTGTTTGTTGGCGGTCTGATACTGGGNNAAAAACAGCTGTTGCTCTTTTATTTTGGCTAATTGCAATGTGGCGTCTGCGCAGACAGAGCGGGGGACGAGTCTTCACAATCATTGCGGCGCTCGTCACACTCATAACCTTCTTGATACCGCATAGCGTTCTGGGCTCGGAGATTGATTATACCGAGATAGAATAACTTCAAAAAGAAAGCGCCTCAACATATGAGGCGCTTTAATCAGGTCATTTCAGATTCATATTATCTCTATTCTGCAGCCTCCTCTGCCTCTTCCGATTCTGCTTCGGGCAGTTCATGAACTCCCTTTTCTTTCATCTTCGCATAATCGAATTCGGCGGGCATATCTGCATGGAACTGCTCAGGAGCTTTTTCTTTATCGTGGCAGTTCAGGCAGGTCTCTTCGTCAGGAATGATGAGGCCGTTTTTCATTGCCAATTCAACATCTTTCATGATCTTCATGCTTTTGTATTCACTTCCCGGACCATGACACGCTTCACACTGGACGTTGGCCAGAAAATCGCCATCCTCTGTGACGCCGGTGGCATGGCAGCCCTTGCAGACCTCTTTCTCTTCATCTGCGAGCTCCAGGGTATCGACATTGGCCCAGGCATCAGCGTGAGCGGTTTTTTCCCAGGAAGGGGCAGTGCCGTCTTTCTTATGGCACAGTGCACACTTCTTAACGCCGATATAATGATATACCGGTTCCTCTTTCTTCTCGGCTTTCTCCTCTTGAGCCAGACCGATGGCAAAGATCATGAAGAGAAAGGTCAGGACGCTGAGCATCAAAAATAGTTTTTTTGACATGTGACCTCCAAGTCTTATCAAAAGCAGCTAAAAATAACATCTCATTCAGATTATTGGTGCGATAGACTCTCCATATTTAACAACCATTTCTCCCTATATTATAATTATTATACACTTTTACACAAATTTATCCAAAGATATTCTAAAAAATTTGTCCACGCAAAAACAACGCCCGCGTATCTAATTAACACGGGCGCTTTCAATTACATCGTTTGTTAGATAACTCTAAAAATCCAGCTGTACACCTGACCTAACCACAAGAAGCGATCCGGTTTCATTACCATAGACATAACCGAGCCTGTCGTCAAGCCCATAATATGTTATGTCCGCAGTCCACCTTATACCATTCTCGAAGCTGTAAATAGCTCCGCCGCCGATTTGATAGTTCAAGTAGTTGAGATCGGAATACCTATGCATATTGTCAAACGTGTAATCCAGATGTTCAATAGACTCATCCGGTTCGGGCATATCAACCGGATCAAAGGCTGCTGTGTTTTTTGCCACGAAGCCGCTCAGATTTAAAGTCAGTCTGGGGATCGGAATGTAGGCAACAGAACCATATATACTCTGGACTTCGCTTTCGTAATCTGCATCTGTGTATAGAGAGCCAAAATGAAGGACTCCACCGGAGTCACCAAATATATGGCCCGCTCACCCATCGAACATGGCTACGGTTACAGGCCCTCGTGATTTGAGAATCTGATAGCGCATACCTCCCGAGAAGACCCATTGCTCGGTCGGCATGATATTAAATCCCAGAGATGGCTGGAAGAATGTATGTTCTACCTCAAGGCTATCCAGATCATTATTTTTATCCAGTCTCAGTTTCACATTGGCATTCAGGCCGACCTTATTGGTCAAATTCAGATTGCCGGTCAGTTCCAGGTCATGTTTTATCGTCGGTAATGTTGTGACATCCTGGTATTTCAAGTCTTCACGCTGAAAATAAAATATAAATGTATTCCCTTCAAGCGGAGAGAGGCCTTCCTCGCGTCCGGCGGCTTCGAATAGACCGCGGTAATTGGTGAAGGGATTACTGGTCATCTCCAACCTGTACTTGAATCCCAGTGAATATTTCAAGCCATCGCGGTAGCGCACCTTGGCCTGACCTATCAGGCGATTGGTGGCGTCATCCGCATCCTTGTATGGATAGTCATCGCGCCTGATACCCTCATATCCCCCGAGTACCGATAACGTCGTTTGCGGATTAAGCCGCATGATCATCTCCACATTAGCCTCTCCCCTGAGCCGATCGAGAGAGGAGTAGCGCATGAAACTGAAGTCCTGGCCTCCTCCCGGACGGCCCTCGCGCCAGAGCGGCAATTCGATCATAATGTCATCCGCCTTTGTTCTGGAGATCGATGTCCTCGCCAGAAGGCGCATAGTTCTATTCAGAAGAGCGCTGAAATTAAGAGATCCGCCATAAGTATCGGAAACCAGGTTGCTGTATTCGCCCGCTATAATCTGGCTCTCAAGGTCGGAAAGATCGTTCTCTGAACGATGATAAAAAGCAGAGCCGCTTAATCTATGTCTTCCTATATCCGAACTGAATCTAACCTTGTTGCCGATTTTCTCGGTTTCGGGATAGGTAGCATATGTGATTTCTTCGCCGGCATAAATCACACGGGAATCGAATTCCTCGGCCGAACCGCCGTTAACAGGATGCTTGGCTTCATCATAGAAGATACTCGGAGCAGCCGCATTAGAGCTGAATTTGCTATAGATAAAATTATAGCTGACACCGACCGGCCCCGGCTTTCCTTCAATGCCCAGATTGAATTGATTGACTGTTCTATCGACTTCGACAGCCTGAGATGTCAAATGACAGCTGAAACAATGTGTCGAGGCCACCCTCTGCTCATGTCCGGAATCATTCCAGAAGCGATGGGCCGCTGTCACACGAATATTATTTTTTTCATCAATTAGAAATTCCACTTTCGATTCGATTCTGTGCCGATCATAGTTAAAATCAAAGCCCGGATTGAGGTCTTCATGGGTAAGCATCTTACCACCCGGCGAACCATTCTCCAACATCTCACGAGCATTGATATTATTCAGCAGATCGGCCTGCAGCTGCCTTCTGAATAAAAGGTAGCTGACATCGACTTTGAGCCGATTCTTGAATTTAGCGGTGAAATCACCACTGATGTTCTTATTGTCATAGTAATGGCCATCTAGATTCAGGAAGTAATTGCTGCCCTTATTGAATAGATTGAACCTGGCCTCGGGATAGGCATTGTCATAAATATGCCTGAACTCGCCCAGCTTCTCACCATAATCTTCCCAGGAATTGTAGTGGCCTCCCAGCCATAGGCTGAACCTTGTTTCTGAACCAGCATCATCGGCCAGAACAGGCTGAGGGATGAAGCTTGGAAGCAGGAAGAGCACCGATATCATTATAACTGTCTTTTTCATATTCTCACCTCCCTACCTCGTTAATGCCTTGCCGCCGCCGGAAATCGATTGGGCCGGCAGATCGGATCCGTGAACTGCTGTGTGACACTGGGTGCACTTGGTCAGGAAGCCTTCTTTGAAACCATCATAACTGGAGCTGAAGAATCGTCCCGGCTGCTGAGGAGCCTCCAGACTGTCCCCTGTGATTCCCGGAATTGTCGCATGAAAATGCATGGAGTGGCAATTCAGGCAGAGTGCCGGCTCGTTTTGCACCAGCAGATTGTTGGCCACCGAGCCATGAGGCTCATGGCAAATCCCGCAATCCTCGGTTACCGGCTCATGTTCGAATATGAACGGCCCCTCGGTGTGGGGATGACATGAGATACAGCGCTGACGGCCGTTGTCTTCGACCGCAAAGGTCATCTCGTTGCCGTGAATATTGTGGCAATCCAAACAGCTGACAATTCCTTCATTCAGCGGGTGATGTGAGGGCATATAGAACGACGCACGCACATCGGTGTGACAATCATAGCACAAATCGGGCGGTTCCTTGATCAGGTTTTCTCCGATCTTGCTATGACTCTGGTGGCAGTCGGCACAATGTATGCCTTCTGTGGCATGCGCCGAGAAATCCCAGTTGGCATATTTAGAATCGCCATGGCATGTCAGGCAGGGATCACCGCCATCGAAATCATCCAGCTTTGCCGGGTTGATAATCGTCCCGGCCGTGCCTTCCTCGGCGTGTACGCTGCCCGGTCCATGGCACGTCTCACACAGCCTCTCCTTATACTTCTCAACTTCTCCCAGCAGAAGGCCATGCGGTGTTTGGGAAAATTCCATACTCACATCCTCATGGCACATCATACAGGTTTCCGTACCGACATAAGCAGACTGGTCATAATCATTATCCGCAACCACAAGCTGCGGCAATGAGAACCAGGCAGCCATTACGATCAGAAAACCTGCCAGGAAAAGTTTGCCTGTGAGTTTCAGGCGCTTACTCATACTTCAATACCTCCATTGTTAAATAACACAGAGCATTATTTTCCAAATTTGATTACGAATTATCATTGTGAGAATAATTCCGAATACTAATACTGTCCCTTCTTGATCAGCCCCCGAGCATAGATGGGGATGTTATTTTTGATTGCCTCTTCCGGTTTGACCGCTTTTCCTCCCAGACTCTGCCATAGATTCAGACCAAGCGCACAGTCCATGACCATGCCGATAAAGCAGCGTGCGGTAATTAGCGGATTTATATCATAAGTGATCCCTTGGTCTTTGAATTCCTGTAGCCGCCCGGCGATAAATTCAATCAGGTCACCCCTGATCTGGGCGTATATTTTCCTCGCTTTGACATGCCCGCGCAGGGCAGAAAAGAGCAATAGGCGATAGAGATCATCGTTCCTGTTCAAGAAGTCCAGAAGAAACTTCGCCATCTCGTGCAGGACTTTTTCAAGATCATCAATTCTTCTCAGGCGCTCAAACAATTCCTCATGCGGTATGCGTGTCACCAGAGATTCCAGAACCTGATCATAAACTTCAGCCTTGGAATCGAAATGCCTGTAAAGCGCGGCATCGGTAAAACCGCATGCGGACGCTATCTGCTTTACGGATACTTTGTCGTAACCGAATTTGCTAAACAGCGCCGTAGCTTCTTTAATGATCTGTTTTTTTCTGTCCTCGGTCATCCCAATATATTTGTTAGTTAACGCTTACTAACTTAGTGAAAAGATTATCAAAGTCAAGGATTTTTTGGAAAAATACATGCCATTAATTTATTACTATTCATTGAGTTAGGAATTTGATAGCGTTGACCATAATCAGGACTATAATAGTAATAATTCAATTATATGAGTATAAAGCACAAAAAAGCCCGCTCAAATCGGGTTGAGCAGGCTTCAAATCCCTTCCGGATTTTATTTGTTATCTTCCGAATCGTCTTTATTCTCAGGTTCTGTATCGTCCTCTTTGATTTTCTCTTCCGGCAGTCCCTCTGTCTGGGCTTCAGACATCTCTTCACGTATATCCTGCTTCTTTGATTTGACCACTTCCTGATACCAGTTGGGATGGTGATGTTTGGCCCAGGTCTTGGTTACGTATCCATCTACTAGAACGCGCCAGGTACCCGGATTGGCGATCGTACCCAGGTATGCATGCGCCAGCACACCTGCAATCAGGATAAAGGCAATCAGATTGTGGATGGTGGAGAGCAGGCAGATAGTCGATAGCTGGAACTGGTATTTAATAATTAACAGGATTCCGGTTATTATAATCAGGAGTCCAAAAATCGTGGTAAACCAATAAAACATCTTCTGGCCGGCATTGAAACGTCCGGCAGGAACCTCGCCCTTCGCGCCCAGGTACCCACCGCTCATCTTCATCCAGACTTTATCATAGGCCTTGAAAAGTGCATCCTTCGACCACAGCCCCATTCCCATCAAAGTTGTAACTCCGAAAACTATCCCCATATATATATGAACATCCAGCATCTGTTTGGGGGACGCAAACAGAAGATTCTGCCAGCTGTGCCAGTTGAAGGCCATGATCAGCCCGGTCAGGGCCAGAAAGGCGAAGGATATCAGACGGAAAAGATGTATAGCCCTTTCCAGGAAGGAAAACCGCTTCACCTCACCGGAGCCATAGACGAATGGGATACGCTTGGGTCCGAAACGATGATAGTGCAAGGTTACCATGAAAATAACGAATATGATCAGGAAGCTGACGATAGGGCTGAGAATTTTCTGATGAATTGCATTTATCTCAAACACCGTGGGGTTACANNAGGCGTGCCGGAGCTGTATTATGCATAATCTCGTATCTAAAAATCGTCTCGAAATCGTATTCATCGAGAATAGCAAGGCTGTCATTCTCATCAAGACCGTACACCTTATTTCCCTTCAGGTAAACCGGTCTTACCTGGGAAAAACGTTGATTATCAGCCAGTGATTCTCTAAACGCATTCAAGCCAGCAATAATTTCCTCTTCAGTATTGACTTCCGGTTCGCCATCATCATTATCATCGTTGATCTGATCTGAGTACAGGTCCCAGGCCTTTTCATGCTCTCGCATGAAAAGTATATATATATAGCCGTCAGAATCAATATTGCCCCAGAAGACTCCCAGCATATCGTTTGTAGGCACAATGTCCTGATTCGGCTTGCGATGATAATTCGGTTTCCATTTTGCCCTGTCGCCGATTGATTCAGCCGTATCGGGAACTGTCCATGTTTCCAGCCGTCCGCTCGAGACGTCATACCCCTGCATAGCTGCTCTTCCCAGTTCGGGTATATGGCATGTTTCACAGGTAATACGGCGCAGATGAGAGGGCCTTACGGTCATGTGATCAGGAATTAGCGCACCCAGGAATCCGGCATCATGGCACTCCTTGCAGTTGGTCATGGTATGCGCTACATTCCCTTCCGGATGGGGTCTATCGGCGACACCCATAGCGAACTGATGATCCAGGCCGGAGGGGTGACAGGCCGCACAGCTGACTCCCTGCTGATTATGAATATCGGGATTGAAGATATCGTTCCAGGAGAACCCGCGCTTTCTTGAATCGGAAGAACCATGGCAGAACATGCAGTTGTCGTCAGGGGGCGGCCAGGACGGATCAATACTGATAGTGCCATCGGCATTAAAATACTTTATATTATATATGACCTTGGGCTCATCCCCGTATTTCACCTGACCTTCGACAACTCCATATCTTGAACCTGCCACCACAGCCCACTGGTAATTACGAAACTCGAGCTGTTCCACTCTTGAAGTAAAATCGTAGCCCACGAGATGACAGATAAAGCAATCCGCTTCCACCACTCCGCTTTTATCCCATTCACTTCGGTAGTAATCGCCGTCGTATGTTTCGCTCAGCTCGGGATTTTCTGCCAGGTGTTCGTCGTAGCGGTTGCCCTCACGATCAAATTCCATTCCTCCTCCGCCGGCATGGCAGGCGCCGCAGGAAGGCTGGATTCCTACACCCGAGTTGCCCACAAAATCATAAGTGGTCAGATCAATTTCATCAGGATGGTCATTTTCCTTTTTGGCCAGTTGCCTGAATGACGGCGGCGACCATCCACCCATCATCCTGGGCGAAAGCAGCCATGGTTTTCCCTGAGATATTCCAAACGTATCCGAGACCACATCCCAGCCATGCTGAAAATGATACCCTGAAGTTATGACATCATAATCATGGCACAAACCACAT
>JAABVY010000116.1 GCA_011777135.1 Candidatus Zixiibacteriota bacterium
CTTTTGATACAATGAGGTGAAAACCAGCGCCATGACGACCAATGCCACCAGTGACGGTAGAAAATAGGCTGAACGGAAAAAGGTCGCGAATTTGATTTTGCGGTTTACAAGTAGCGCAAGCAGTAACGCGAAGACAGTTGTAAAAGGTATCGTTCCGATTACAAAGACCAGCGTGTTTTTCAATGATGCCAGGAATTGCGGATCGGAGAAGAGATTCATGTAATTGCTCAAACCCCTGAAATTCAATGCCTGAGTGCCAAGGGAATAGTCTGTAAAAGATAGATAAAGCGAATAGAAAAGCGGGAAGAGCCAAAAGATTAGAAGTGTCAGCACCCAGGGTGAGATGAATATATAGGTTGTGCCTTTTTGATGTAGGCCATTACTCTTCATTGATTATCTTTGCAATTTCATCACATGCCGTCTTGAGTATTTCCTCCGGCGTGCCTTTGTGGTAGATCGCCTTCTGCACAGCATCCTCTATCACAAACTGAATCTGCACCCATTTGGGATGAACCGGTGAGGGCCTGGCATAATTCAACTGCTGCAGAAATGTCATCGCCAATGGATTTGCCTCGCGAAGTATTTCCGCTGCAGCCTGCTTGTTCGATGGTGTCACAAATCCTGCGGCCTGATTAAACCTCAGATTCGGCCCTTTCGATACAAGAAATCGAATAAACTCTAGCGCTTCTTCCTTTTTATTCGAGCGGGCGTTGACAGTCAAAAATTCTCCGCCAAGAAATGACGCTGAACGCGCTCCATCTTTTTTGGGGCCGGGGATCATGCATGCTCCCACCTGAAAGTCAGGTGGATTGCCTCGCATCATACGCAGCAGCCAGTCGCCGGAAATGATAAAGCCAAGCTCACCGGCCATGAATTTATCGTCAAGCCGCCGCTGAGATTCCAGAAAGCCGATATCGGAGAGCGCGGTATAAAATTTCAGAGCCTCAACAGCTTCAGGAGATTCCAGCATGCAGCTGTCACCCTCAAGTACTTTGCCATTATTGGCCCATAAAAATGGCAGGAATTTTTTATACAACGTGAATTTTTCGTAAGCATTTGAACCGAAGCCGTAAATCTGCTCGCCAAGCTCATTTATCTTTTTGGAATAATCATAAAGTTCTTCCCAGTTGCGGGGGGGGATTTTGGGATTCAAGCCGGCATCGGTCATCAGATTCTTGTTATAGAAGATTACACGAGTGCCCAGCATCCATGGAAAACCATAAATCTTGTCGTTCATGAATGCCGCTTCCCAGCCCATCAGGGAGTCCTGATATGGCTCGGATTCATCTGATAAATCCATCAGAAGGTCCTTGGCGGCATACTCCGGCACCCAGTCGGAGCCAAGTTCGATTATATCAGCTGCTGTATTGGTGCTGAATGAAATGGTTATTTTGTCATGACCGCCCGACCAGTTAAGGTCGATAAGTTCGATTTTGATATCCGGATTGGCGGCCTCGAATTCGGCCACTAGGTTATTTATCACGGGGCGGACATCCTCTGAAGTCCAGAAATGCATAAAGGTCAGGCTGCTTTCTTTTTTCCCGCAGGAAAGCCCGAGGATCAAAATAAAAGCCAGTATGATGTAAATTGTCTTTTTCATGTGCCTGAATTTATATTCCGATATAAGAACGGTCAAGTTTGAACTTTTTGTTGACTTGGAGGGGTTGATTTGGTTTGTTTTTGACGTATGAAGGGTTTTAGAATAATATCAATTATATGCCTCATCATCTTATTTACGCACCTTCTCGTATATTCTCAGGTTAATGACACAGCAGTATCCGATACCCCCCTTTTCGACATCTCTCGCCTGCCGGTTTTCATCGGAACAGTACTGGCCATAATCATATTTTTTATCGCCACATATCTGGTAAAGGCACGAGCCGAGACCAAAATACGCAAAGTCGCTGGACTTAATGCTGTCGATGAGGCGATTGGACGGGCTACCGAGATGGGACGTCCGGTGCTTTTTACACCCGGATGGGGCGGAGATATCCAGCGTCCGACAACAATAGCCGCCCTGAATATATTGAGTCTCGTTGCCGAGAAGACTGCTTCCTATAATTGCGACCTGATTTTTCCGACTCATGATCCGGTCATCATGTCCGCTGCTGAGGAGACAATTCAGAACGCTTATATCAATGCCGGACATCCGGATCAGTTCAAACCCGACAATATCTACTATACAACATCTTCACAATTCGGCTATGCCGCCGCTGTTGACGGTGCGATTACGAGAATCGAACCGGCCACTGTCATGCTTCTCGGGACATTCGAGGGCGAGGCGCTAATTCTGGCTGAGACCGCCAATTCGATTGGGGCTATGCAGATCGCCGGCACCGATTCGACCATACAGCTTGCTTTTTTCCTGGTAGCCTGTGATTACACATTGATAGGGGAGGAGCTGTTTGCGGCCTCGGGATATCTTTCCAGCGACGAGAAGATTGTATCCTCCATCAAGGCGCAGGACTATATGAAAATTATCATAATTGCACTTCTGGTTGCCGGAGGAATTCTGGCGACCTTTAACCTGGACTTTTTGGGCGAGTGGATTTTGTAGCATGAGAACTCGATTTCCCATAGCGATCTGTTTCGTATTCGGGATATTCACATTATTGCAATATTTCTCCAGGCATCCTACACTTACCGCTATGTATGCCGAAATTCTTGACTGGATGCAGATCATATTTGTTTTTACATTGCTGGTGGGCGTAATTTCGATCTTCAAAATCCATTCCACAAAAATATCCAAACAGGAAAGAAACTGGCCCTATAGCATCTTAACAATTCTCGGTATCGTGATCATGGCTGTCCTCGGTTTTGGATTCGGCACTGAATACGGTACTCCTTTCCTGTGGATATTCCAGAATATTCAGGTGCCCATGCAGTCCACCATGTTTGCGTTAATCGCATTCTTTGTAGCATCGGCGGCATACCGCGGATTCCGATTTCGCAATAAAGAAGCGGCTGTCCTTCTGATAACTGCGATGATCGTTATGCTGGGGCGGGTGCCCTTGGGACATCAGATATCCGATCTGATTCCTCAGACGGCGCAATGGATCATCGACAATCCCTCCACTGCGGCCAAACGCGGAATCCTGATCGGAATCGGTTTGGGTTCAATCACCACTGCATTGCGTGTAATCCTCGGAATCGAGCGCTCATATCTGGGAGGGCGGTCCTGATGGATTTGAGCAGGCTGGACAGACGGATTATCTTCCTGATCATCGCAATTGTGGTGATTGTACCTATGTTGTTTGATATCACTCCTGAAGTGCAAATCACCAAAGACACTCAACAGATTTTTGATGCAATCGACTCTCTTAAACCGGGCGATTATATCATGGTCTCGTTCGATTTTGAGGCGGCCTCATTTCCGGAGATGCGTCCATTGGCATCGGTGATTTTAAATCATGCATTCGAGAAAGACCTGAAGGTAGTCGGCCTGGCACTTTTCTCCGAGGGTACCGCAATCGGTTATACTTTGCTTACACAAATCGCCAGAGAATATAATAAGGACTACGGTATTGATTATGTCTATCTCGGATTTCGTCCCCAGTATGTCTCGGCCATTCTGGGAATGGGGGAATCGATCCTAAAAGTATTTCCAGAAGATTATTTGAAGCGGCCATTAGAAGTATATGCTGATTTCCTTGGTCTCGAAAATTATGAGGATCTTCCGCTTCTGGTTTCAATTGCAGACGGTTCTCTTCCGATTCACTGGGCCGATTATGCCAACGCCCGATACGGACAGGAGGTGGCGGTGGCCTGCGCTGCAGTGATGGTAACCGCATTCAAGCCGTACTTTGAAAGCGGCCAGCTTATTGGACCTGCGGCGGGTGTTAAGGGCGCAGCCGAATACGAAAAGCTTTTGGGTTACGAAGGCGCGGCCCACAGAAGGCTGTTTACCCAGTCAGTGGTGCATCTGGCGATAATTATTTTAGTTATAGTGGCCAATGTCTCGGCTTATGTCTGGAGAAAAAAATGAGTATCGAAACTCTGGTAGCGGCCATACTGACCCTGGCGATATTCTCCTTTTTGTACAAGGAGAATCCGTTTTATCGTGCCGCGGAGCATCTCCTGGTCGGAGTTTCGGTAGGATATTATCTGGTCATACTGGTCGAGGAAACGATCTGGTCAAAAGTCGCCAAGCCATTGGCTTATGACCAGAACTGGATTGTAATCATCCCGGCTATTTTGGGTCTGATGATGTTTTTCCGCCTTTCCAGAAATAAAGCCTATTTAACACGAATCCCACTGGCGCTTCTAATTGGCGCCGGAGCCGGGGTCTCGATTCCGGCCATGCTATGGGCCCGGGTTTTGAAGCAGATGTCCGCTTCAATGCTGCCTTTATACACGATCAGCGGAATCATAGTTCTGGTTGGAGTAATCACCACAATTATTTACTTCTATTTTTCCCGCGAGCAGGAGGGATGGTTCGGTTATCTGGCTAAAACAGGCACTTATTTTCTTATGATTTTCTTCGGGGCGACATTCGGTTATACTGTTATGTCCCGTGTAACGCTTTTAATCGGGCGGATGGAGTTTCTGCTGACCGACTTCCTGGGGATTGTGGGATGATCTGCCCGCGCTGCAAGACGCCCATGAAAGAGCTAAAGCGCACGTATCATAAACGGAGAAAATGGGTTTGCCCCAATTGCAAATATGTCCGATTCCAGGATATCACCAAAAGAAATTGACATTTTTGCCGATTATATTAAAAGCAAGGGTTTCATTTTGGTATGCCGAAAAATTTCGATACAGAAATAGAAATAGGAACTTCCGGCTATTCATTTCTTGATTGGATAGGGCCTTTTTATCCTCCGGGGACTCAAAAAGGAAAGATGCTGGATTATTATGTTCAGCATTTCAACACGGTGGAAGTCAATTCATCCTATTACCGCATACCGCATCCGAAAGTCTTTGAGGCCATGATCAGGAAAGTGCCGCAGGATTTTGAATTCATGATCAAGGCGCATCAGAGCCTGACTCATGATAGAAAAGATATTATGGAACCGACCGCCCGTTTCAGAGAGTCGCTTTTGCCATTTAAGGGGACCAATATGTTGTCTGGCATATTGCTGCAATTTCCTTATTCATTTAAGTATTCCGAAGAGAATCTCGAATACGTTCGGAAATCAAGCGACCTTCTGATAGGTCAGGATGTTTTTGTAGAGTTCAGGCATAGTGGATGGGTCCGGGATGAGGTCTTCAAGACACTGGAAAGCGAGGGGATTTCATATGTCAGTGTTGATGAACCGGCGTTGGAAGGATTGATTGAGCCTGAGGCGCAAACCACCTCTGAGACCGCCTACATTCGCCTGCATGGACGTAACAGCCGCACATGGTGGTCGGGAGGATCGGAACGATACGATTATCTATACAATGAAAGTGAATTAAGCGAATGGTCAAAGAAGATCGAGGAGATTAAAAAGAAAACACGTAAGATTTATATATTCTTCAATAATTGCCATCATGGTCAGGCAGTGCAGAATGCAAAGATGATGTTGAATCTGCTGAAATCGGAAAAGGGAGAATGAGGATGAGGAAAAAGGTCTTAGTATTTTTGGTAATTTGTATAATCGCATATATCGGCCTGGGATTCATGGAGGGTTCCGGCAGTGTTGCGGTCGATTATATTAACACCACCTCATCTATGGATACGGTAAGTCCGCTTCCCCCTGCGGAATTTGCAGGTACTGACATGCACCTGACCGGCCCTCCGACTTTGAGATGCCTTTCAGCCATAGTTGTAGATAATAATACGAACCAGATTTTATTTGAAAAGAACAGTGCGGTCAGAAGACCGGTAGCATCTATAACCAAACTTCTGGCGGCGATCGTTCTGGCCGAGATGGACTTTGATCTTAACCAGAAGATTATAATCTCCAGATGGGATTCCAGGTCCTCCGGCAGCCCGCGCTTGAAAATCGGCGAGAAGTTCTTTGCCAATGATCTGTTCTATGCCGCCCTGATTGCCTCGGATAATCAGGCCATAAAAGCCCTGGCACGCACCAGCGGCGTGGCCTATCCGGAATTCATCCGTCTCATGAACCAGACCGCAAAGAAGCTGGGTATGGATTCTACCAGCGTGATCGATCCATCGGGAATATTCGATCATAATATCTCCTCAGCCAGAGATTGTGCCAAGCTCTTGAATTATGCATTCAAATTCCTTATTATAAAATCGGCGCTATCAACACGATTATATGAATTCAGATCGCTGAATCATAAGAGGCTGATAAGGATCGGCAACACTAACCGGATGCTAAAATCGAAATGGAAGATCTCCGGCGGTAAGACCGGATATATTTCCGCTTCCGGTTATTGCCTGGCGAACCGGATGCAGGATGATTCCGGCGGGGATATTACAACCGTTATTCTGGGAGCGCCGTCAAACTCATACAGGTTTTCCGAAACCGCTAAAATGGCCGAATGGGCCTTCAAAAATCTTGAGAAAAAATTAGCCGATGGGGGTAAGTGATGCCTAAGAAAAAAGGAGCTGCCGGGGGAGATGCGCAACAGGAAATCCTGGAAGGGATCGATGCTGTGGGTACGATTGTCGAAGAGGATCTGGGTTACCTAAGGAAACGTCTGTCAGAAATCCAAGAAGAGATATCCAAAATTCGTGATGACATAGGGGTCATCAAGGTTGATCAGAAAGGCCTCGAGAATAACCAGCTTGACATACTGGAAACCCTTAAATTCCTCACCGATAAACTTGACCGCCTCGAGATCAGAATTGCCGAGGGTCTGGAGAAGGGTGATTTCGATGATACGATTGATGCGGACTAAGCATCTGCAGTAGTCCCATAAACAATCAAAAAAAACGCACCGATCATTACGGTGCGCCTTCTTTCATACATCGCAATTCTATTTTTCAGCTAATCGTCTTTCTGGCTAAACATATCTGACAGCGTCTGCCAATCCGGATCTCCTGCGAATTCGGCTCGATCCTGAGCGCTGGCTCTTTCTTCGAATTCTTTAAAATATCTTCCTGCATCGCCCTTTTCACCTTTTGCTAATGAAGCCAGGGCAGACAGGGCAAAAACACGGGCATTGGAATCATCGATACCTCGAGCTTTCCGCAGATATTTTAAAGCATCTCCATGCTGGCCAATTATGTAATAGGCTTCACCGAGGGCCATATGATTGTCGAAATCATCGTCATCTATGTCAACCGCTTCTTTCAGGTCATCTATGGCCTGTTCAAAATCTCCCAGCCTGAGATATGCAAAGCCTCGCTCCCGGAATGCTTTTGTATTCTCAGGTCTCCAGTCGAGAATCTCATTCAGGCATTCTATGGCTCGATTTAGACGTCCTTCGCTTGTGTAAAAGCGGGAAGCTTTGAAGAGGTCATTGATCGCCTGGGTCTGCTGTCCCATCTGGACATACGCTCTGGAACGCTTGTAATAAGTGTCGCCATCTTCATATTTGGCCAGTGCAAGAGTATAATTTCCGATTGCTGCCTGCCAGTCCTCCTTGGAGGCCATAGCATCGGCCTTGACCAGATATTCCTCAAATGTGATTTCGGAAGGCACATATTCTGTTTTGATTTTTTCGAGCTCGACACTGAATTTGTTATTCTTGTTGCGTTGGATATCTATGGTGCTCGAGAATTCCTTGTATCCCTGAGCCATGACCACCAGCCTATGTTTTCCCGCAGTTATATTGGAATAGGTCGTATTACCCGGCCCGAGAACTTTATTGTCGACGATCACCCTGGCCTGGGGGATATTCGCGATAACAGTCAGCTGGCCGTAATTGGGAATCGGAACCTCTTTTACCGGAGACGGCTCTTTTTTCTTCGCTTCATTCCTGTTTTCAACTTTTTCCACAACCGCAATGGAAGGATCCAGGGATAAAGTCAAAATCGAGGTTGCCCCGGAAGCATGAGCGAAACTAACAGCCGCTGTCTTATACTGTGGCTTGGAGGCGGATATCGACCATGTACCGGGCTCCAGATTGTCAATGACAAACATCCCCTGAGCATTCGTAAATAGTGTTTTACCCTGTTCATCAAGAACCACCTGGGCCTTGGGAATGACCTCGCCGGTCTTGGCATTTACAACCAGGCCGACAACTTTGCCCGGAATCACAGGTACTGAGGGCCGCGACATCACAAATGCTATCGCTATCACGATTATAATTCCCAGAACCGTACCAAGGTATATCCTCTTCCAGTCAAAAGCTTTCTTCTTGGCGCGAAATCTCTTGCCCCTGACAACGATTTCGTCTCCGGTTTTTATTTTCATTATCGAAGGCAAATAAATCCGTGATCCGCTGAATTGTGCGACACCATCAATCGAATTTTCCTGAGACATTGAGGCAGGGGGAAGGATATCGGGCTCAGGCTCCGGATTTACTGGCTGCTGCAAAATCTCCCTTTCCAGCTGTTTTTCCCAGGAATCCCGAGGTTCTTTTTTAGCGGGCTCTGGAGGCGGTTCCCCATGCTTCTGCCTCATAATATTGGGGATTTTCTTATGCAGATTGGAAATCAGTTCATCCCGTTCGATACTGGAGACCGTTTCATCAGGAATAATATAGATTTTGTCTGTCGACGTTAAATTATTTTCTGCTTTTTCCGGGGGCTCGTGGCCCTCCATGTCCAAATTTTCATGCTGAGCAAGAGGCAGGCCGGTCTCAGAGGTATCCTGAGGAACAATCGCATCGACAACTTCCGTAGTTTCCAGGCGGTCTTCGGAATCAGACTCATAATTAAAGTCATCGGAGCTATTAAAGTCCGCTGTGGAATCGGTGCCGTTGGGAATCAGCTCATCATCAATTCCAAGCCCCTTTTCCGCGTCTTGCTCGCGAGAGCTAAGTTTTTGATATTCAGGGGTTTTGTCCTTATCAACTTCCTTTTCAGATGAATCCTCTGTGATATTCTCCCGAAGTTTGTTAATTTTGATTTCATCCGCATTCTTGTCCGGCATGATAATATTTCCTTGCTTTTCAGCTCCAACCCTTCTAATCAGCTATAAGTTTGATTATTTCGAATCGGCCTGTTTCGAATTTTGGAGTTTCACTGCATTGTTGCTAAACTCATGAATTTTATATATATTCATTATCGGCCAATACATATCTATTGCTTTAATATTGAGAGGCATAAAAACTTAACCTTTGTGAGCCTGCAGTTTGAACATTTTTTCACTTGACACATCTATAAGTTGAACGTAATTTTGCACTTTAATATTTTGATCTCTTCGGGAGGGAAGTTTATGTTTAAGAATTCGCTGATCACAGCTTTAGTCTCACTTTTTTTAGGCGCCTGCTTTTTATTTTTGGGATGCGATGATGATGAGAATGGGCCTCAAGTACTTGATAACACAGCACTTAAGCTTGAACCCGCGGGTCTTCCTTCAGTAATGGAGGCGGATGGGATGGCTTATGAATTGTGGGTTGTCGATACCCTGGAGAAAAATACTCTTGCCAGTTTGGGCAAATTCTTCTGGGATAATNNCCCCAGATCGGACGTTTTTAATCTTCCAGAGGGCAAAATTACTAATGACTATAACCTCGTATTTCTAACATTCGAGCCCTATCCTGATACGGATGAAGAAGGTTCCCTGAACTATGCAATGTCGGCTCGGATTGTGGAGGAATTTCCAATTCTGAGAATGAAATTTGATGAGGTTTTTGCCGAAGCTCTGGGCGTTTACGTCTTAACCAGTCTTTCGGATTTCAATCTGGAGGAAACTGATACGGCCGCCCATGAAATCTCCGGTCTATGGTTTGCAGAAGTAGGTCCGGGAGAATTTGACTATGGTTCTCTGACGCCGGGTCTTCTGGTTCCTACGCTCTCGCAGCAGGCTAACATGACCTACGAAGGCTGGGTCTTCATGCAGGGCTGGGAAGAGCCGCTTTCCCTGGGTAAATTCAGAAATGCTCAGTTCAGAGATTATAGTAATCCATATATCGATGATCAGTATGCGCCCTTGTTCCCGGGTGAGGATTTTCTGTTGCCTGATGATGCCCCGCCATGGATCATAAATGAATTCCCGTTGGAACTTGTGGGAGAAAGAGGAGATACAGCCTCTCAGGTCTTTATCACGCTGGAACCGTATCCTGATCCAGATGAGGCGAGCCCGTTCCCGCTGGTTCTTCTCTCGCGCAATCTTCCTTTCCTGAACAGCCCCACGGATCGGAAGATAAGCAAGGCGCACTCGGAGATTACCATGGGCAACAGATACATAAACCTGCCCACAATAACTGTTACCAGGACCGCCAGGGAAAATTAACGATAAACGCAGTTTGGAAATAAGTAAGTTCAATCAAGACCGGCTTATGAAAATAGGCCGGTTTAAATTAAAGTGAAATAATTCACAAGAAGGGAAATCGCACATGGACAGCTTAGGCATTTACGCCGCAATTTTCGGTTTGGCCGGTCTCCTTTTTGCCCTCATTTTGAATTTCTGGATTAAAGCCCAGAAGGCAGGGGGAGAAAATCTTAAGGAGCTGGCCGACACCATCCATAAGGGCGCTATGGTATTCCTGAAAAGGGAGTATTCGATACTCCTGATTTTCATAATAGTCGTAGCTGCGCTTCTGGGACTGTTTGTAGATCAATCATGGAATACATCGATTGCATTTGTATGCGGCGCCTTTCTTTCGATGACTGCCGGATATTTCGGCATGAATTCGGCTACCATGGCCAATGTCAGAACCGCCAATGCGGCCGCGGAAAAAGGACAGTCGGCAGCCCTGACCATAGCCTTTTCAGGTGGAGCGGTCATGGGTATGTCGGTGGCCGCACTGGGCCTCTTGGGAGTGGGAATCTTTTACTATTTCTTCGGCAAACCGGAGGCTGAGACTGTAAATACGATTACCGGTTTCGGTATGGGCGCTTCATCGATTGCTCTCTTTGCCCGTGTGGGCGGGGGAATATTCACTAAGTCTGCAGATGTGGGCGCCGATCTGGTCGGAAAAGTCGAGGCCGGAATTCCTGAAGATGATCCCCGCAATCCTGCCGTCATCGCTGATAATGTGGGAGATAATGTTGGTGATGTTGCCGGTATGGGAGCCGACCTTTTTGAATCATATGTCGGTTCAGTTATCGCAACCATAATTCTGGGAGCCACAGCGGCTATAGGTGTTCTCACCAAGCTGGGAGCTGAGGGAACCGCAGTCGAATCTGTCAGAATCGGCCTTATGGCTCTGCCGCTTCTGGTGGTAATGGCCGGTATTGTGGCCTCGATGCTGGGAATACTCTCGGTCAGAGTTTTCTCCAAGATGAATCCCGCGGCGACATTAAGGATAGTTACATATGTGGGCGCTATCGTTATGCTGATTGCAACCTATATAATTGTCGACAGGCTGGGATTGAGCCAGAAAATATTCTGGGCCGTGCTGACCGGTAATTTCTGCGGTATCACCCTGGGTCTTCTGACCGAGTATTATACCGCTGCCGGCCCGATCAGAAAGATCGCCCGCGCTTCGGAAACCGGTCCCGGAACCAATATTATCACAGGGCTTGCGGTTGGCATGGAATCGGTCGCGCTGCCTCTTCTGGTTATCTGTGTCGCCGTCTTTATCGGCTACAAGATAGCCGATCTCTATGGTATCGGTATTGCGGCGGTCGGTATGCTGGCCACGATCGGCGTTACCATGTCTGTAGATGCCTATGGTCCCGTGGCTGACAATGCCGGCGGAATAACCGAAATGGGCGGATTGGGAAAGAATGTCCGCGCTATTACAGATCGTCTTGACGCTCTCGGAAATACAACTGCCGCTATCGGCAAGGGCTTCGCTATTGGCTCGGCGGCCCTTACAGCCCTGGCCCTGTTCTCGGCCTATACTCAAGCAGTCGATTTACACACAGATGAAAAATTTGCCGGTATCGACCTGATGGATGTCAAAGTTATTGTCGGGCTCTTTATTGGCGGTATACTCCCGTTCTTGATCGCCTCCCTAACCATGACTGCGGTCGGACGTGCCGCGTTCAAGATGGTGCATGAAGTCAGGCGCCAGTTCAGGGAAATTCCCGGCTTGATGGAAGGCAAGGCCAAGCCCGATTCGCCGCGCTGTGTGGCAATTGCCACCACCGGGGCGTTGCAGGAAATGATCATCCCCGGCCTGCTGGCGGTTATCGTGCCGGTCATAGTCGGCCTGACTCTCGGAGCATACGCTCTTGGCGGACTCCTAGCGGGCGCGACGCTGACAGGCGTTTTGATGGCTCTTATGATGTCTAATGGCGGCGGCGCATGGGATAATGCCAAAAAGCACATCGAGGAAGGCAACCTGGGCGGCAAAGGTTCGGAAGCCCACAAGGCCGCTGTGGTAGGAGACACTGTCGGCGATCCGTTTAAGGATACATCCGGACCGTCCATGAATATCTTGATTAAGCTTATGGCTATGGTTTCTCTAGTCCTGGCCGGTGCCGGTGTCTTCACAAAGCTGTAGGAATCTGTTATTTATATAATGCAAGGGCCATCCTTCGGGATGGCCTTTTGCGTTGCCGCGAGTCAAAAGGACAACATTTTCATTGACATTAGCCGTCATTTTTCCTATCTGATTTTAGCCTGGAGGCAACAATGCATGATATCTACAGCGAAATAGTGGAGCCGAGAAAAAAGGCCGGATTACGTCAGGTAGTGGAAGTGGTGACCTCTCCCACGAATGCTTTCCGATCGATTGTCGAATCCGGGCATGTCTGGCTATATCCATTCGTGCTTTTGTCCTTTATCATGATATTCTCAATGCTGGTGCAGCTTCCGGAACTCGGCGATACCGCAAAGGAACCGGTGCTGCCAGGTGTGGATCAGGAGAGTCTGGACACGGCCATAAGAGTAATGACATATATTTTCATATTCGTTTTTGTACCTGTGATTGCACTGTCTACAATAGTAATACCGGCATTGATATATATGTTTTTCGAAAGTTTTGTGCTCGGTGGCAGGGCTGATTACAGGCAGGTTTTGAATGTGACGGCATACGCGCTCATGCCCTCAGCGCTCGGTATTATTCTGACCTCGATCATATCCTGGGTGTTTCAGATCCCGGAATTTTCATTCAGTCCGGCAATTTTTTTGACTGAAGAAATGCGACAGACTTTTATGGGAAACTGGCTGGGGATCTTCGATGTTTTCACTGTTTGGAGTCTGGTTTTGACTATGATTGGCCTGTCCATATTATATGGACACGGCCGGCTCCGGACCGCGGCATGGCTGTTTCCGCTGTATCTGGTGGTTTTCACTTTCTTCGCCCTGTTCGGTTCGTTCATGGAAAGATTTTCCTCTGATATGATGGGTGTCTAAGATTTTTCTGAATATAATTCAGGCCTGATGCAAGGAATTTATATTTGATCTGTCTATTTTATTATGCGATATGATTGTCTGCTGGAGTGCGGCGAACTTGAATATTGAAACAAACGCAAATAAAATACGTCACTTATTAGGAAAATACTATAAAAAGAGCAAGTAGTATGAACGATAGAGCAATGGTTTGCTGGTTAAACAGCCCCAAAATTGAAATGAAAAGCGCCTCAGGATAGAACCATAATATGCTACATCCCCATCTAAAACAAGAAAAATATCCCTTTGAAATATACAGGAGGTTTCAATGAGCCGAAACTCAATGGCAAAGACTGTTATCTTTGCTCTTGCTATTATATTGACGGCGGTTTTTCCGCCGCAAAGACTGCATGCGCAGGAAGAGAACCTGCCGCTTCTCACTCTGGATGAATGCATCCAGAAGGGCCTGGATAACGATCCGGATATTGTGCGCGCGCAGGAAAGCATTTCGCAGATCAATAACACACTCTGGACCGACTACGGCAGCTTCCTTCCAAGTGTCAGCACGAGCCTGAGCTATAACTGGAATTCACGGCCATTTGTGGCTGAGTATATCCAGAGTCCCAGCGGAGATTCGATTATTCCTGTGTTTGTGAATGAGAGCTATAGCTCATCATTGAATATCAATCAAAATCTCTTCAATGGATTTTCCGATTATTTTTCACTCCGGGCCAGCCGTCACAGCAAGCGAGCAATCCATAAAAACTATGATAATGAAGTCCTGAATGCCGTCTATGACATTAAAACCAGCTACTATGAAGTTCTTCAGACAATGAAACTTGCGGATGTCCAGAGAAAAGCTCTGGAGAGAAGCCAGGAGCAGCTGCGCATAACCGAGACACGGTATGAACTTGGATCAGCAGCGCTTTCGGATGTGCTTAAAGCGCGTGTTTCCGAGGGAGAAGCCAGGTTGAACGTGATCAATGCCGAAAATAACTACAAGGTAGCCATGGCTAACCTGAATTACCTGATCGGCATAGATATCGAACAGCAGTATCGTGTGGACTCCTCAGTGATAGTGCGCGAAACTGAGTATACCTTGGAGAACTCGCTGGAGACGGCCATGCAATACAATCCAACCCTGCAATCGCTCAGGGCTTCAATGGATGCTTCCAGAAATAATGTCCGTGCAGCCTGGGGAGGTTTCCTCCCGGATCTCAATTTCAGCTTCACGACCTCATATTATCAGCCGGGTGAATTCGAGTTTGGTGATATATACAGCGCCAACCATAATTATCGTTATGGTTTGACCCTGAGCCTGAATATCTTTGACCGCTTTCTAACCAAGAGAAATGTCTCTACAGCCAAAGCAGCGCTGAATACAGACCAATTCAATTATCACAATTACGTCAATAATCTGAAGCTTCTGGTAACACAGGCATATCTGAACCTGGAGCGCGCTCAGCTGGCCATGCAGGTATCGCGCGACAAACTGGCATCGGCCCAGGAGGATTACAAGCTTGCCCAGGAGAAGTATTCGCTTGGAGCAGCTACAATTCTTGATCTGCTCGATGCCGAGGTTTCTCTGAAAACTGCTGAATCCGACCTGATCGATTCGGAGTATAACTTAAATCTGGCCATTGCCAGCCTTGAAAAGGCTCTGGGCAAAATCGAATATTGAGGAGTTTTATTTTGGCAGATGTGCATTCAATCCCAGGCAAACGCAGGAAAAAAGGACGGCGCCGTAAAATTTTCATAATTATGGCTCTGATCATTCTGTTTTTGATCGTTATCTGGCTGATCTGCGGACGATCAGGTGATTCAACCACTGTAGTCACCACGACCGAGGTAGAAACCGGCGATATAGTATCCAAAGTCAATGCCACCGGTCGTGTTAAACCCAAAGCTGAAGTCAATATTCAGGCCGAGATTTATGAAATCATAGTCGAGATACCGGTTGAGGAGGGGGATTCGGTCAAGCAGGGAGATCTCCTTGTGAGGCTGAAGCAAACATCCTATCAATTTAATGTGGACAAAGCCAGAGCTGACCTGAGGACAGCCCAGGCAAATCTGGAGCAGGCCAGATCGAATCTGGAATACTGGGAATATAAATATAACCTGCAGCAGGAGCTTTATAAGAAGGATCAGGGCACCGAAGAACAGCTGATTACAGCCAAAGACCAGTACAATTCCGCCAAAGCTGCGGTGGCCAGCGCCGAACAGGCGGTCGAGATTGCCCAGATAGCATTGAACCAGGCTCTTGACTACTATGAGAAGACGGAGATCGTATCACCAATAGACGGAATTGTAACCGATCTCAATTATGAGGTTGGAGAGCGTACTATGATAGCCTCGCCAAATGTTCCCGGAGCAATCATTATGACAGTGGCCGATCTTTCGGTGCTGGAGGTTGAGGTACGCGTGGATGAAACCGATATCAGGGACCTGAGAGTAGGCCAGGAGGCTGAAATAGTAATTGACGCTTTCCCTGACACATCCTTCGCAGGAGTTGTAACTAATGTGGGCGCCTCGGCCCAGGTAACCGGAGCGGGCTTTTCTGAAGAGGTGACCGATTTTCTGGTTACGGTCCAGCTTCTGGATAAGTATGAGCTGATAAAGCCCAACCTGACTGCCGAAGTGGATATCATAACTGGAGTGGCCGAGAATGTAAAAAAACTGCCGATACAGGCGATTGTGGCGGTAGATGAGCTTCCCGGCGAGGACGGGCATAAATCCGATTCTGTGGAACAAGAGAGCGGTTTGAGGGATAGAGTATATGAGGGGGTATACCTATATGATAATGGCACGGCAAAATTTCAGCAGGTGGAGCTTGGAATTCAGGATCAGGCTGATATCGAAATCAAATCCGGCCTGGAGGAAGGGCAGACTGTGATAACTGGACCCTATCGGGCTCTGAGAACCCTCGAGCACGGCGACCCGGTTGTCAAAGAGTAGAGAATGAAGGTAGAATATGCTTATTGAAACACGCAATCTCTGGAAGACATATATAATGGGCACCCAGGAGCTGCATGCTCTAAAGGCAGTAAATCTGCAGATCGAGAAAGGCGAATATGTCGCTATCATGGGGCCATCAGGCTCAGGGAAATCCACCCTGATGAACCTGATCGGCTGTCTCGATTCACCTACCCAGGGTGAATATTATTTAAATGGAGAATCTGTCTCGGATATGAATGATAATGAGCTGGCCAAGATCAGAAACAAGGAGATTGGTTTTGTCTTCCAGACATTTAATCTGCTGCCACGGGCCAATTCGCTTCATAATGTTGAGTTGCCCCTGATTTATAGCGGGATCGATACCGGTACCCGGCGTGAAATGGCTGCCAGGGCGTTGGAACAGGTCGATCTGCTGGAGTGGGCCGGGCATAAGCCCAACGAGCTTTCAGGCGGCCAAAGGCAACGTGTGGCAGTGGCACGGGCGCTGGTAAATGATCCCTCATTAATTCTCGCTGACGAGCCCACAGGAAATCTGGATACAAAGACAGGGCTTGAAATAATGAAGCTTTTTCGCAGGCTCAACGACCGCGGCAATACCTTGATTGTCGTCACGCATGACCCGGAAATTGCTGAATTTGCCGATCGTATAATTCACATCAGAGACGGAGAAATCGAAAGAGAAGAAAGAAGAAGCGGCCAGGTTCAGGATGTTCACTGATGTTATTTGGAGACCTTCTCAGACTATCATTTACGGCCCTCCGCGCCCATAAACTCAGGACCTTCCTTACCATTTTCGGGATTGTTATCGGTGTCACCTCGGTTATTGCCATAGTCTCGATAGTTGTGGGAATGAACGAGAAAGTGACCGGTCTTATTAATAACATGGGTACCACTACATTCTTCGTCAGCAAATTTGGTGTCGACGATTATCATTCCGAGGATGCTTTCCGGGAAGCCCGCCGGCGTAAGGATATAAAATTCAGAGATGTGCAGGCAATTGAAAAAGACTGCCGGCTCTGCGAGGAAGTGGGGGCAAGGACAATGACTTTTCGTCAATTAAAGCATGGGCCCAATAAGCTCAACAGTGTTGTAATAGTCGGCACAACCAGCAATTTTATAAAGATTACAGATTTCGAGGTGGCAGAGGGAAGGATCCATTCCGAATTTGAGCAGGATCGTTATCGCCAGGTTGCCCTGATTGGAGACAAAATCAGGGAAGAGTTGTATGAAGGCGAAGACCCGATCGGCAAAGAGCTGAAAATAGGAATACATAAATTTGAGATAATTGGCCTTGCCAAGCCGCGAGGTTCAATGCTGGGGGAGGACCTCGATGAGTTTGTAATCATTCCCATAACCACGCTTCTGAAAAATTATGGTTCACATCGGAGCCTGGACATTTTTATAAAAGCGCCCACAGAAGAAGCGATGCAGGAGACCATTGACCAGGCAAGAGTCATACTTCGGGCCAGAAGACATGTCGATTTTCAAGATGAAGATGATTTTGCAGTTACTACCTCTGAAGACTGGCTGGAGTTCTATGGCAGAGTGACCGGTACAATCCAGATAGTGGCGATTGCCATACCCCTGATAGCACTTGTAGTGGCCGGAATTGTAGTCATGAATATTATGATGGTTTCTGTGACCGAGAGGACCCGCGAGATCGGAATAAGAAAATCCCTGGGCGCCCGAAAGCGGCATATCATGCTGCAATTTTTATCGGAGGCGCTGATGATGTCACTCTTCGGCGGGGCGCTGGGGATAGCATTCGGAATTCTGCTGGCCAAAGTCCTAACCCAGGAAGGTGATTTACCCTTTGTAATTTCGCAAACCGCAATTCTGGGAGGCATATTTATATCTACCGGTGTTGGGGTGATATTCGGTCTATATCCGGCCATGAAAGGCGCTCGGCTCGATCCGGTTGATGCCATGAGGTATGAATGATCAATAAACTTGTACAGCTGAAGGAGGGCGTCGTTATCGCTCTGGGTTCGATCTGGAGCAATAAACTGCGTTCATTCCTGACCATCCTGGGAGTGCTTATAGGAGTTGCTTCGGTAATTGGCATGGTGTCGCTGATTGAGGGCTTTAATGCAGCCGTTACCGGCGAAATCGAGGGGATGGGTTCGAATGCCATATTTATATCCCGCTACGAGCCCAATACCGACAGAAGCGAACTGGATGAGGAGGAGCGCAGGAGAGACCCGATAACCGTAGAGGAGGCCAGGACAATAAGAGAAAGCTGCCCATCTGTCGCAGCGGTTGCTCCCCAGAACTACATCAGGCTGGAAGGCGGCAACAAGGTCAAATACAAAGACAAAAAGTCCCAGGATCCCGCTATATTCGGTACCTGGCCGGAATACCAGCAGGTTAATCAGCATTTCGTCGAAAATGGCCGATTCTTCACAGAATCCGAGAATTTCCACAAGGCCAGAGTAGCTGTGCTGGGCAATGAGCTGGCCGAAGGACTATTTGGATCGATTGATCCGGTCGGAAAAGAAATTTCAGTAAACAGCGTGAAATTTCTTGTAATCGGTGTTCTGGAGGAACGTAAAAGCCCGCTGGGAGATCAAAACGAGAGGTTTGTGGCAATTCCGCTGGGGACCTATGAAAGAATGTATCCCTGGGAGGAGGCTCTATGGCTGGTGGCCTCGGCAAAATCTCCAAGACTTATCGATCAGG
>JAABVY010000195.1:0-1166 GCA_011777135.1 Candidatus Zixiibacteriota bacterium
CGGTCTTCTCCCTGTCCATCAGCTTGAAAAACTGGTTCTGGTAGGTTTCCGCATTCTCACTCACCTGTTCACGTGTCAGTTGGGGGCGGGTTGCGGAGCGTCCCGAAGGATCGCCTACCATGGCGGTATAATCGCCGATAATCAGCACTATCGTATGTCCCAGCTCCTGAAACTGCTTGAGCTTGCGAAGACCGACAGTATGCCCCAGATGGATATCGGGCGCTGTTGGGTCGAAGCCCTGCTTGACCCTCAATGGTTTGTCCTCTTTTATGGCGCGTTTGAGCTTATTCTCGAGCTCGCCTTCGGGAAGGAGATCGACAGTATTTGATTTTATAATCTCAAGTTGCTTCTCAAATGATAACATATTTTTCCTTCTAACTTATTCTATCGGAACAATTCGCCGTAAGTTCAGGATATAAGCAGTTTTGTGAATTAAGGCAAGAAGAAATTGCTATTTTGAAGGGATGAGGAATTCCAGGAGGATGTCGTATTCTTCAGACTCCAAATTCATCCTATTCCTATGATCGGAAAAAATATCCATCCATTCTTCGTGAGAGAATTTATCTCGATCAGGTAAAACATGACAGGAACGGCATTTGGATCGAAAGAGCCTTTCCCCCTCAGACATAGACTTATCCATACCCTGCCGCCCACTGCATGAGCAAATGATAAATAAAACAAATATAAAAGCACCCCCCGGAATCTTCATTTTCATAGGCCAATTCCCAGGAGGAACCTGATTCGGGCATCATCGGCCATATCGTTTATGCCAAAAACAACGCCAAGAGTATNNTGAAATCGTGGGGCCAAGGTAGGTTGCCGATTCCGTTTCACCGTCCTCGAATTCAATTCTTGAAACCGACTCAACGCCTGCTACGAATGAAGGATGAAGCTGCCAGGAAGCGCCTGCATCCATGCCTATTTCATGTTTTGTACCCGGGGCAAAAAACAGCTCATAGAGAGGATTGAGAGAGACATTGAATTTTGACAGAGTTTTAGCTAAGACAAATTTTGCCTCGAATTTATTGGGCTTTTTCAGGTCTATTTTTCGATTATATTCGATATAAATAAGAGGATCCATCGGATACATCCCCTCCTCACCGATTCGATAACGGGTTCTGAGTTGAAATGCATCCCATTTTAGCGATTCACCTTCATTTTGGGCA
>JAABVY010000195.1:1232-13815 GCA_011777135.1 Candidatus Zixiibacteriota bacterium
TCAAGCTCAGTCATTGATTCAGGCATGGTCATGTACTGATAAGTCCAGACATAACTTCTTCTATCTGCATAAAGCGATGAAGAGATTGCAAATATCAGGAAAAATACTATATAAACCTTGATTCTATTCATTTTATTCCTTTTATTCCTCAATTCAATCATTTAACACCCAATATTTTAACAGGACGATATTAGTATTGATTCCTTCAAAAGTCAACTGAAATTTTAAAAAGTGTGTCAAGTTTTCCTCAAAATATCCTTAGATTTGAAATTATTACGGGAATATTCCATGCAATTTATTGTAAACTATATAGAAGCCCGCAGCTGCCAGAAGAAATATTTCCGTTACGATTGAGCACAGGCATGTTAGTTGCAGTAAGAATGCATAGAAGTAAAACATATAAAACCACCATAGGAAAAGGAGTCGAAAATGACCGGGAGGCAAAAAATCACAATTGGGATCTGTCTCATATCGATCTTAACCCTGACAGGGTTATTTAATCAAACTCAAGCAGAAGACCGGGAAAATTACCTTGTGCGCGGATCATGGTCGATGCAATTCGGAATTGTTAAGGACTTCACGCTTAAAGCCTTTAATGGCGGGCTGATTTCCGTAAAGAGACATCTTTCTCCCAGCACCGCCCTGAGGTTAGGACTGACTTTCAACGGCGATGTGGGAGATCAATCCAGTGAAAACCTGGATGAATACCAGCAATTTGGCGTTCAGAATCTTGTTGTACGCACAACCGACGGCAACACCAGTGGAATTTCATTGAGCCTGTCGACCCAGCTGATGGTCTACTCATCCATCGAAAAATCCATAAACCTCTATTTCGGCATCGGTCCGAATTTCAACTACAGCCGTGACAAAGAGGAATTCGATGTAGAGTATATCTATGAAGATCTTCCTGAACGTGATGGCTTCCAGGACCGCCTTCTGCGCTCATGGTCAGTCGGGCTTTTGGGCTCATGGGGTGTGGAATGGTTCGCCACCAGGAAAATAAGTTTCATAGCGGAATATGGCGCTCGTGCAGAATACAATTCTGTTTATCGCGAGAGAAGCTCGCTTGAATTCGTGGATGAAATCTCCAGGAGAGATCTATTTACTGAGGATCGTCATGATTTCCGCTTCGTCACAGATGCAGTGAAATTCGGAATATCGCTCTATTTCAATTAAGTTTCGCTTTCGCCAGGTTTCAAAATCTTGAGAGCACCCATTATAGTCTCACGCGTGATGCCGTAATGGGTTGCGCTCCATATGGGTACGCCATTATTAACAAGAATTATCTGTGGCGATTGATGCTCCACTCCCAGTTTTTGCGCAATATCGGTTGAAAGCGGCTTGTTTTCGCGCACCATAATGCGTCTGAACTGCAGATCCGGTTTTTCCTCGGAAAGTTCCTGCACTGCTCTCCAGGCGCCGCGTGAGATATTGCATGTGCTGGAATGCTTGTAAATATATACCGGGGCTTCCCTGCTATCCTGCAAGGCTTTATCAAAATCAGCAATATTTTCAAGATCCTTCAGCATTGTCTCCTCCACCTCTGCATTAATCGGCCATTTTCAACCCGATTCTTAGAATATAATCAGATTTCGTCTGAAAAACATCAATATAGCAATAAATCTTCCCAAAATAGAGGTTTTTGCTCGTATTCAATATATAAAGCAGAAAAAACCCGACATGGATGTTAGTTTCGACCGGCTTTTGAATGGGACCTGAAAAATGCCAGATCGCTATTATCGTATCTTCTTAAATTGCTTAAAATTCTCCCTTAAACTCAATGGATTGTAGTGTTTTATATTGCCAAAACCAGGATTTATATTATATTAAACCCGTATACATATATAAGAATTGCTACATTTGGGACCGACATTTTTTTGTTTGAAGCAATACCCTGTGGTACCTGTGATAAGAATATTTAAAATAATCTCATCATAATAATCAATAGGAAGGATTTTCCATGCGCACGAAACTGCTATTGGCTGCTGTCGTGGTATTCCTGTCGGTAGGCATGCTTGCCGCAGAAACCATTGACCTGGGGGCGGCTGGTAAACAGCTCAATGTTGAGGTGCTGGAATCCAACAGTCAAAGGACCGTGGTCAAATTCGATATCGGCTCCTTTGAACAGGAGACAGTTAATATCAACGGAGAGTCCTATTATCAGTTAAGACTTGGGGACGAGTCGTTCCTTCTGAATGCCGCGGAACCGGATCTCCCTCGAGTCTGCCGCAGCATTATTATTCCCGATGATGCAAAGATGCAGGTCAACATCCTTGCCTCGGAATATACAGATTTCGAGAATTATCCTGTGGTTCCGTCCAAGGGTAATCTTCTCAGAAATGTGAATCCCGATGATGTACCATACACATTCGGTGAGGCTTACTCCACCGATGCATTCTATCCGGGAGAACTTGCCAGTATCCGCGATCCTTTTATCCTCAGGGATTTTCGCGGAACGACCATTGAACTTAATGCTTTCCAGTACAACCCGGTCACACAGAGACTGCGTGTATTCACCTCGGTCACGGTCGAGATTGCCAATGTCGGCCCGGGAGTTATCAATGTTCTGCAAAACGCTGACCGCACAAAAATTGTCGATGACTTCAAGCAGATCTACTCCCGCCGTTTCATCAATTATGATTTCCAGACCGACAAGTACACCATGCTGACTGAAGCCGGTGATCTTTTGATCATCTGCTATGATGCCTTCATGACGGATATGCAGCCCTTCGTGGACTGGAAAATGCAGAAGGGTATCAAGACCACCATGGTCGGTACCTCCACTGCCGGCACTACAAGTTCGGCTATCAAAAGCTATATTCAGACTTTTTACGACGCCGACAGCACCGATTTGGCCTTCGTGCTGCTGGTTGGTGATGCCGCCCAGGTGCCGAGTATGTATGCCTCCGGCGGATCATCAGACCCCAGCTATGGAAAGGTCGTGGGAACAGATAATAACCCTGACATTATGATCGGAAGATTTTCAGCCGAAACCGTGGCCCAGGTTCAAAATCAGGTTACCAAGGCTGTTGAATACGAACAGAATCCTTTCGGTTCTGACTGGTTCCATAAGGCCACCGGTATAGCTTCCAGCCAGGGCGCCGGCATCGGCCACAACGGCGAGGCCGATTATGTTCACATGGGCTACATTCGTGATGATCTGCTGGCCAATAACTATACCCTGGTGGATGAGATTTATGATCCCACTGCTACCGATGTCATGGTCACTAATGCGTTGAACAACGGACGTTCCTATGTCAACTACGTCGGCCATGGAAGCACAACTGCATGGAGCACCACCGGTTTCAATAACACTGATGTCAATAACCTGACCAACGACAACATGCTGCCGTTTATCATAAGCGTGGCCTGTGTCAACGGTCAGTTTGACGGCTATACCTGCTTCGCAGAAGCCTGGGCTCGCGCCACCAACGGTACCGAACCAACCGGCGCTGTGGCCAGCTATATGTCCTCCATCAACCAGTCCTGGGCGCCGCCTATGTGGTGTCAGGATGAGATCTGTGATCTCTTGATGGCCGAAACACGTACAACTTTCGGCTCACTCTGCTTTAACGGATCAGCCTATATGATCGAGCAATCAGGCGCTGTCGATATGTCCGACACCTGGATTATCTTCGGCGATCCCTCAATGCAGTGCCGGACCGACAATCCAGCGGCCATGACCGTCAACTACAATCCTGCCTGTTTCTTCAATGTTCCCACTTACGATGTTGAAGTGGTGGGTGTTGAAGGCGCTCTCTGCGCGCTTTATGCCGATGGCGTTCTCTACGGTTCGGCATACACGGGCTCCGATGGTATGGCTACAATCAACCTGGACCAGTTCCTGCCGATCGGCAGCGATGTTACTCTGACAGTGACGGCCTATAATAAATCGACCTTCACCGCGCAGATTACCCCCGCCTCCGATCTGGCCATTGTGCATACAGCTTTGCAGAATACCAAGGATACCCTGAATGATTATCAGGTTAACTGCACAGTCTATTCCAGCGATACAATCACTCAGAACGACGTCATCCTGCACTACGACGTTGGTGCCGGGTATGTCGATGAAGTTATGTCGCAGGTCAAGATCATCACCGAAGATTATCAGGCCTACATACCGACCCAGGCGGCTGGTACCTCGATAAGCTACTTCATCACAGCCAGCAACCAGGGAGGATTTTATGATACCACGGATGTCTTCACATTCGAGGTTATCGATTACCAGATGATCCTCGAACCTGATGAGGCTGGCGTGACCGCTCCGGTCGATGACACAGTCTGGTATGATATGCGGGTCACCAATGATGGTGTGCTGGCTGATGATTATACCCTGGCTGTCACGGGAGACGAGTGGCCGACGGAAATCAGGGACGTCACCGGAACCACTGTGATATCTTCATCCGGGACTCTCCTGGGTGATGAGTATCTCGATTTCAAGGTCAGGGTCATCGTACCAGCTACACTGGAAGGCGAGATTGATGAAATCCAGCTCACTGCGACCTCTACCGGTGATCCGACCCTGTTCGAGACCTCGACCATAACCACAACCTCAGCAGGTATGCCCTGGCCGATACCGTTCTCGGATAATTTTGTCACAACTACATTCGACATGACTAAATGGGAATCGGTGGCAGAGGCTGAAATCAACTCACTCGGTATCGATGAGCCCAGCGCGCCCTATAGCGTCGATTTAAACGGCCAGTCGATCGGCGGAGATGCGATCGAAACCGAGAAAATCAATCTTAAAGATGAATCCAATGTAATTGTAAAATATTATTACCAGCAGACAGGCGGCGGCGAGTCTCCCGATGCGGGTGATGATCTGATTATAGAATATCTTGATAACACAGATACCTGGCAGGAACTCAACCGCCATCTTGGCTCCGATCCGGACATGACTGAATTCGTTGAAGTTGAACTTGCTCTTCCCGCCGGCGCCATGCACGCTGAGTTCCGCCTGAAGATCAGATGTACCGCTACCTCCGGCAATTATGACGACTGGTTCGTGGACGATCTGTATATCGGGCATCCTTCCGATTATGATGTCCGCATTATTCCGTCCATGCAGAGCCAATACGGCCCCGCCGATGACAGCGCGGCTTACACCCTTACGATAATCAACAAAGGTTTCCTGGATGACAACTTCGACCTTACCTATGACGGCGATTGGAATGTTGCTTTCTTTGACGAAGCTTTGAGCGGCGAAATCAACGCAACCGGAATAGTCCCGGGCGGAGATTCGATCGACGTGGTTGTGAAAGTGGAAGTTCCCGCGGGAACACCGCTGCATACAGTAAACAGCTCGACCATCTGGGCCACTTCTCAGGGAGATGCCAATATGAAGGCTTATGCTCTGGTAGAGACTATTTCGGCCGGATTCCCGGCAGAGATACCGTGGTATGAGACCTTCCCGGATGATACCCTGTATACCCAGCACTGGTTTACATTCGAAGGAGCCGAGGTTACCTCGGAAGCTCCGGGCACGCCATCTCTGCCGTACAGCTTCAATCTGGACGGCGGCATTGACACTGTGGAAACCCAGTTGATCAACCTTTCCGGACAGTCCGGAGTGCTGCTCTCATACTATTATGAGATGGGCGGCACATATGATCCGCCGGAATATGGTGACAACCTCTGGATCGAATACCTTAATAATGCTGGTACCTGGATGGCCCTGCACTCCCACGAAGGCGGCGGAGAAGCCATGCAGGAATTCGAATATGTCAGCCTCGAGCTACCGCCAGATGCTCATCATTCTGGCCTGCAGATCAGGTTCCGCAGCTTTGGCTCAAACGTCGGTGAAGATAACTGGTATGTCGACAATATCAGGGTAGATTACCCGCCTTCAATGGCTGTCTCAGGCGATGGCATGACCGAAACCCTGATTCAGGGCGACTCGGCCATGCATGAAATGGTAATCGAGAACTCCGGTCAGGGTGGCCTGATCTATCAGATAGACCTGGTTCCGCATCTGCGAGACAATTTTGTCTTCGCCAAGCCCGCCGAGGGCGAGGCTGAACCGGCCAGTCATGATTATCCGGATGTGGTCTATGAAGACGTACCCAAGGGTGAAGACATCCAGTTCACAGGCTATCCGGTTACGCGCGGCATGGGCGGTCCGGACAATTTCGGCTACTACTGGGTCGATTCCGATGATCCCAATGGTCCGGCTTTCGAATGGGTCGATATCTCCGGCACCGGAACCGATTATGTCGGCGACCTGGCGGACGACAATTATATTGGGCCGTTCTCAATCGGTTTCGACTTCGTCTATTACGGCGTTACCTATAACGAGGTCTATATCGGTTCCAACGGTATTGTCGGTTTTGCGGCAACCTCCATGGAGGCCCGTACACCACGACCGATACCGACCGCTACAGTTCCGAATGCAATCCTGGCCTTGCTCTGGGATGACCTCAATCCCACCGATTCCGACAATCCGGGAGCACATCTCTATGTCGGGCAGACGGGCGATATGTTTGTGATCCAGTTCGTGGATTATCCCGAATATCGGGCCGATCCGGGCGATGTCTTCACGGCCGAGATCATTCTCTATAATGATGGACGCATCCGCTACCAGTACAAGTCGATTGCCTCCGGCTTCGATGCGCTGGGTTGCGCGGTAGGGATAGAGAATCAGTACGGAGATGACGGCCTTGAAGTGGCTTATCTCACCGACTACCTGAAAGACAGTCTGGCAATCGAATTCTTCAAGCCATACGACTGGATGGTGCTGAACAAGCTGGAAGGCGAGGTTGCCCCGGGCGAATCTGATACTCTCGAATGCCTGTTCAGAACTACATTGGATCTGGAACCCGGCACCTACACGGCTGATATGGTCATAAATAACAATGATCCGGTCAACGATCCCATGACCATTCCAATGGAATTGATCGTACTCGAGAATATACCGTATATATGCGGTGATGCTGACGGAAGTGAATCGGTCAATGTTAGTGACGCAGTAATGATAATCAATTATGTATTCGTATCCGGAAGCGCGCCCGACCCGATAGAGGCAGCGGATACGAATTGTGACGGCTCTGTGAACGTCTCGGATGCAGTCGCAATCATTAATTACGTCTTCGTCGGCGGGAATGCTCCTTGCGATACAAATGGCGACGGAGAACCGGATTGTTAAGAATATAACAATCTCTATAGAAAAACCGTCCGGCTCAGGCTGGACGGTTTTTTTATTTTATAATGCAAAAAAATAGTCCGGCCGCTGCCGGACTATTTTTATCTAAGCTTCTTTTTGTGTCGATCGCGTTTTCTTCTCTTTTTCCTCTTATGAGTTTTGATCTTCTGACGCTTTCTCTTTTTTCCAGACGGCATTTATCCTCCTGCTATCGTATCAAAATTTAATGTTCCAAGGTAACACTTTAGATACGAAAAGCAAGCGCTTTTTATTGGTCAAGCGGCAGTTTTGTGATCATATTCTTGAACTCATTCGACGGTTTAAAGACCGGAACCTTGCGATCCGGAACAGGAACCTCTTCCCCGGTTCTTGGATTACGGGCTTTCCTGGCCTTGCGGAGCTTAATCTTGAATGTGCCGAATCCCCGAATTTCGATGTTGTTCCCAACTTCCATGGATTTCTTTACAGTATCCAGAAAGGTGTCGACAACAACAGCCACATCTGTCCTGGTCAGGCCGGTTTTCTCCGCAACCTGTTCCACCAAATCTGCTTTGGTCATATTTCCCTCCTTAATAATTATTCAATTATTTTCTATCTGCAACCTTTGCACTTCGCAGGGCTGGGACTGCAGCCTGAACAGCCGTGTGACCCGGCTGACGATACAAAACCCGCTCCCGACGAAAAACCAAAAACTGAAAATTTCCTCTCGCAATCGGCAGATTCGCAGCGCGGACAGCTTACCTCATCATCCAAAGCTCTGAGCAGCTCCTCAAACTCGTCCCCGCATTCTCTGCAAACATACTCATAAATCGGCATCATCATCACCTGTATAGATACATCAACCTGGGACCACTAAAGAGACCGGTTTCCACATATGTCCGCTTCAGGCTGCCCAGCAAATCCCAGAGAGATGGCTCACGTTTCACCTTGGGCCTGATGCGTTTAATGTCGCCTTCGATTCCCGCCAGACCTGCCAGATACTGGATTGCCGCCTCCTGGCTTCCCAGTTCATCCACCAGCCCCAGTTCCAGAGCCTGGTTGCCTGTGAAAATGGAGCCGTCAGCAATCCTCATCACTTCCTGGCGATTCAGCCCCCGGTCCAGCGTCACCACATCAACAAACTGGGAGTGAATATCGTTTATGGCCGCCTGCAGCATCACGCTGTCCTCGCGGGTGGGCTTTCTAAATGGCGATCCGACATCCTTGACATCGCCCGATTTAATGGTTTCATGTTCCACCCCGATCTTACCCATCAGCTCTTCCAAAACTGGATACTGCAGTATCACTCCGATAGAGCCGGTCAGCGTGCCCGCGTTGGCGAAGACATAATCGCCCGAACATGCAATATAATAGCCGCCCGAGGCTGCCACAGCACCCATTGAAACGACAACCGGTTTATTGTATTCTTCCCTTATCCTCTTGACTTCGTCATAGATCTCCTGCGCCGGGCTGACTATTCCCCCCGGTGAATTTATTCTCAGCAGTATGCCCTTAACTGAGCCATTATCCGCAAATTCCCGCAATTGACGCACAGTACTCTCGGATTCCAGAATCTGTCCTTCAATCGGTACAATCGCTATCCTGTCGCCGAATCCAATCCAGGTCGAACGCGTGCCGGTACCCATCATACCCATAATTCCAATCACGAAGAAAACCAGGAAGAGGATCAAGAATCCGCCGGCCACAACAATCAATATCACATTTCGGCTTCTGGCCAAATCACTTAGCCTTTATTTTCAGTTTTTCGCCCACACGCAGATTGCGGGGATTAATATGATTATTGAGATTTATTATTTCATGCGTCGAGGTTCCGAAAGTCCTTGCGATATCCCATAAGGTGTCACCCCTGCGGACGACATAAACAACGATTTCACCTGACCCCATCCCGAAAGGGACATTCAGTTTTTCACCTGTATACAGGGTTTTGTATTTTGAGATACCATTCAAGGCACAGATTTCATCTACCGTGGTTCCGTAGCTGTTGGCAATCGTGGTAAGATTCTCGCCTCTGGCTACTGTATGGACAGCTATCTGATTCCCGGAGCCTGAACTGGCGGTACCGCGGCCGGAAGAATTATTGCCGGGGATTTTGAGCTTCTGCCCGGGATAGATAGGTCTTCTGCTGGAGATTCCGTTCAACCCACAGATTGAATTGACCGTTGTACCGTATTTGCGGGCCAGATTTGTCAGATTTTCTCCTCTCCGGATGGTGTGCACGAAGTACCCTTCACCACTATCCGTATTGACTGCATGCGCCTTAAAAGCCGAGGATGGTTCCTTGCCGGGAATCTTCAATTTCTGACCGGGATAAAGCGTAGTCCTGCTTGACATCCCGTTGGCCCTGCATATCTCTGAAACCGAGGTTCCATATTTATCCGCCAGGTATGACAGGTTCTGACCTCTCCTGATGGTGTGTGTGAAGTATTCACCGGTATAAGGCTTCGAGGAACTGGCATATGACTCTCCCGGAGGGCTTCCGGGAATCTTCAGCCTGCGGCCGATTACCAGAGTCGTACGGCGTGAGATACCATTCATGTTGCAGATATCATTAATAGTCGTTCCATAGCGGCTGGCCAGCTTATAGAGAGCATCTCCTCTCCTGATCGTATGATAAAAATATTCTCCCTCGGCATAGGCTTTCCCGGAATAACCGGGAATAGTAAGCCTCTGTCCCACAGAGATGACATTTCTATTTCGCAGATTATTGGCCTTCACGATCGAATTCACCGAGGTGCCAAATCCACTCGCAATACTGTTCAAATTATCTCCAGGGCGCACAATATAGACATCACCGGTCAGTTCATAGTTCCTCGAGGCATAGCTTGTCCCCCTGTCGAGAGGCACAGGAACCATAAGGCTGTTACCGACATAAATCCTGTACGGCCACCTGAGGTCATTGGTCTGAATAATAGCGGCCTGCGAAACACCATATTTTCTTGCGATGGACGAAACCGTCTCGCCGCGCCTGATTCTATGGCGTACCCAGCTGGTTTCTTTGGGAGATTTCATATCGCCATAATCAGCATAGAACTGGCTGGATCTCCCTACCGGAATTCTGAGCTTGAACTGTTTAATCTTGGGAGGAGTGTAGTCGCGCAGAATGGCTGGATTAAGTTCCTTGATTTTCTGCACAGATACACCTGTCGCCTCCGCTATATCTTTCAGGTAAATCGCTCGATCAATTGTAACCACATCCCACTTAAGCGGTTCGGCATATTGTATATCGAACCCGTATCTCTCGGGCTGCTTGGCAATTATGGTGGCGGCCATGTACTTAGGAACGAAATTGCGCATCTGGGAATTACGGATTCTCCAATCCCAGTAATCCTTGCCCCTGTTCCTGCTGTTATTCTTCATCAGGTTGACATTGCGCAGTCCGCCATTGTATGCTGTCAGGGCCAGACGCCAGTCGCCTGTGGCCCCGTAAAGATATTTTAGCAATTTTGCCGCGGCACGAGTGGCTCTTTCAAAATCACGTCTTTCATCGTACCACCAGTTCATCTTCAGGCCCCAGTCCTTGGCCGTGTAGGACATGAACTGCCAGAATCCGATGGCTGCCACGCTTGAATATGCGCGCGATGAAAACCCGCTTTCTATTATTGGAAGATAAACCAGGTCATGGGGCACACCCTCTTCCTCCAATATCTTCTCCATCAAGGGAATATACATACCTGAACGTGCCAGCCAGATCTCCATATTTTTTCGGGCGGAGGTCTGGAAATATATGATCCACTTCTTGACCCGGTCATTGAGGACAATCGGCATATCGTAAGTGACTTCCTTTATGCCAGTGTCAGTTGTGACAATTGTATCCCTGGCGAAACCGGTCAGGCTGTCCAGGAGCTCAAACTTCTCGTCGATTGCAAATGGTGAAGCCTCCTCCGAAAGGATATTCAGGTTAAAGAGGGTCAGCTTGTAATCGGAGGCAATCTCATTCATCAACCTCCGATAGCTGTGCTCGAGGATGATCATCTCGGCATCGGTAGTATCGAATGTCAAATCCATGGAGGTCAAGATTTCAATTGCCTTCTCAAAATTGTACTGGGCTTCATCCCAGTTCTTTTTCAGGTTGGCGGCCACACCGAAAGCGTAATATTCCTCGGCCAGACTGAATTTGTATCTGATATCTTCATCAGTAATCTGGCTTTCCGGAGCTTCCGGGTCTTCAAATTCTAAAATATCAGTCGAGTCTTCAAACTCATCCGATGCAATATAATATTCATCCTGCTCGACATATGTCTCCTCTACGGGCGGCAGGTCAGCCTCAGCTGTGCCATTATCACGCAGGTGTGAACTGCATGATAGCATGGCTGTGAGTCCTAATAACAAGGCGATTCTAAACAGCTCTCTCATCAAAATACCCTTCCGATAAGTTCGATCCTTAGCAACCTATTGATTGACAACATAATGAAAAAATTGTTAAGTCTCTTTGTCAAGATATTTTTAAAGTTATCCAATTAACCAATGCTATTTTTATAAGTCGGCAAATTCGCCGGATAACTTACTGCTTAGTAAATAGTTCCACTATTTTTTCAGCTTTTTCCGGATCTTTGGCCGAAATCCATCTGATCCCGCTCACCCGTTTAAACCAGGTCAGCTGGCGTTTGGCATAGTTTCGATGGGCTTGCTTGATTTTTGTGATAGCCTCCTTGCGGTCTATTTGTCCTTTAACATATTTATATAAATAATTATACCCCATAAGCTTCTGAAAGTTTCTTGAATTTAATTTCGAAGCCGAAATTAATCTCTCGGTTTCCTCGATCCAGCCCTCCTCTAACATCTTTTCCACACGTTCATTTATTTTTTGATATAACTCCTTTCGAGACATATTCAGCCCGAATGTGATAAATTCGTAGCGCTTTTCCGGATATTCACCTTTTTCAGACAATTCGGATTTTTTTACTCCCGTTATTTCATAAATCTCAAGCGCTCGAATTATCCTGAATCTATCCGAGACAGATATTTTTTCGGCAGATTCCGGGTCGATTTGATTGAGCTTGTTCCAGAGATGCTCATTTCCATATTTTTCCGCCTCATCCTCCAGCTGCCTTCTCAATCCCTGATCATTTTCAGGTACTTCAAAAAATCCCTGAGTCAGGGCGCGATAATAAAGACCAGTGCCGCCGACTACCAGGGGCAGTTTCTCTCTCCCGAAAATATCTTCGATTGAATTCAATGCCATCTGCCTATATCTATAAGCCGAAAAGACTTCGCCTATTTCTACCATATTAATTAAATGGTGCCTGGCCTGTCTTTGTTCCTCTTCATCCGGCTTGGCGGTGCCGATATCGAGTTCTTTATAGATTTGACGCGAATCGCAGGAAACGATTTCGCCCTTCAATCTTTGGCATAATTCGATTGCCAGGCCGGTTTTGCCCACTCCGGTCGGCCCCAGAAGCCCCAGTACCCTTTTCTTAACTTTATCTTCCAAACTGCGATCTC
>JAABVY010000195.1:13826-17843 GCA_011777135.1 Candidatus Zixiibacteriota bacterium
TTATCTCCTCCACGCACCGCAGTATGACAGGCAAATCGTTGTGCGGCAAGCTTGAAGCGGTCCTCGGACTCATCCCCATATTCCATCAAATCCGAAAGCAGATCCCGCACCAGGGTCTCCGGGTTTTTGCCGGAAGCTACAGCGGGAACAGCATATATAGCCAATGACCGCGGCCCGAACCGTTCTAATTCAAAGCCCAGGTTATTCAAAAGTTCGAAATATTCTTCGGCCCCCGAGATCATACCGGGTTCCATTTCGATATTCACCGGCATCAAAAGCTTTTGCGAGGCCATTTTATGACGGTCGAATGATTTGAGCGCACGTTCATATAAAATTCGTTCATGGGCGGCATGCTGATCTATTATGGTAATCTGGTCACGCGAAAATGCTATGATAAACATATGGGCGAATTGCTCGACCCGATAGGGCGTTAGCTCAAAAACAGACTCTTCTTTTTTGACCTGCCCGGTGCTGCTTTCTGCCTCATGCACAGGCTTTGATGCATCACTTTCGGTCTTTTCTTCAGTCTTCCTCTCAGATACCGGCCTGATATTTTCCAGGCTGCCGGGGGATGGTCCGGTGCTCATCTTGAATGTTCGCTGGTTTTCATTAGCATACGATGTCTTGCTTCTGGAAAAAAAGCTCTCCGCCGCGGCCCTGATTCGCTCTCTGTAATCATCTGATTCCTGCTTTTCATCAGGAGCAGAAGCCTGCTTAACCGGGCCGAATCCCGAGGGGATAACATCATGACCGGTAAGACATTTCCGTACCGCCGACATCAATGCGCCGTAAACCGAACGTTCATCGGAAAAACGCACCTCGCTTTTGGTCGGGCTGACATTGACATCCAGCTCCGAAGGATCCATAAATATATATACAACCGCCTGCGGATAGCGCCCCTTGATAAGGAATTCTCCGTAGGCCTTCATCAGAGCCGAATATAAAAGCGGAGAACTGATACGACGTCCATTAACTATGAAATAGATCTGGGCCCGATTTTTAAGCGCGAATTCCGGTTTGATCGCAAATCCGGAAAGATTAATCCTGTCACCGTCATCCGAAAACTCTACCATCTTATCGAAATCACCTCCCAGCACATCCTTGACCCTGCTTTTGTAATCACCAGAAATATTGTAGTCAAACAGTTGACGACCGTCGCTGACAAGTTCAAAACCGCAATGAGGATAAGCCAGCGCCAGACCATTTATGGCATCGATGATATGGCGTGTCTCGGTCACCTGGGTTTTCAGGAATTTCCGCCTTGCGGGGGTATTGAAAAAAAGCTCGCGTATTTCTATTACAGTGCCGTCAGGAGCACCGGCTTCGGACTGCTCGACGATCTGGCCTCCCTCGACTTTGATTTTGTAGCCTGAAATCTGATCTTTGGTTTTGGATGTGATTTCAAACAATGAAACTGAAGCTATCGAGGGCAGTGCCTCTCCCCTGAATCCAAGGCTGGAGATAGAATCGAGCTCTTCCAGAGATTGCAGCTTGGACGTGGCATGACGCTGCAATGCTATCGGCAGAAAATCTTTGGCGATGCCTTCACCATTATCAGCGACCTTAATCTTCTTACTTCCGCCCTTCTCAATCTCGACCTTAATCCGAGTGGCACCAGCATCGAGGGAATTCTCCACCAGTTCCTTCACGACCGAAGATGGTCTTTCCACCACTTCGCCCGCAGCGATTTTGTTAATGAGGATTTCCGGAAGAACTGCGATCTGTCTCAATCGTCATCTCCAATCATCTCTTTCAGCTTTACAAGTATGTTCAATGCTTCAAGCGGGGTAGTTTGTTCCGGCTCGAGGGCTTTGAGTTTTTCGATCACCTTCTCGTAATGATGGTTGGCTTTGCCATATTTGTGCTCAAACAGGCTTGCTTTCTCAGCCGTTGAAGTCGATTTTATTTCCGCCAAAAACTTTCCGCCTTCCAGCAGGCGAAGTATTGTTTTTGCCCGGTCGGTCACCTCTTTGGGTACTCCGGCGAGCTGGGCCACAAAAATACCATAGCTGTCGTCGCATCCGCCCGGAATTATCTTACGGATAAAAATAATCTGGTCCTGCCATTCCTTGACCGCCACCTGGAAGTTTTTGATCCGTTTGAACCTGCCGGCCAGACGGGTCAGTTCATGGTAGTGTGTGGCAAATAATGTCTTGGCCTGCTTGCCGTCGGTCTCATGCAGGTATTCGCTCACCGCCCAGGCGATCGAAAGGCCGTCATAGGTCGAGGTACCGCGTCCGATTTCATCCAGCAGGATCAAGCTGTTCTCGGTGCAGTTATGCAGGATATTGGCGGTTTCATTCATCTCCACCAGAAATGTCGACTGGCCCAGAGTAATCTTGTCGGTGGCGCCGACCCTGGTAAAAATTCTGTCTACTATCCCGATCTCGGCCGATTCGGCTGGAATATATGAACCGATCTGCGCCAGAAGTACTATCTGCCCCACCTGACGCAGGTATGTCGACTTGCCGGCCATATTGGGTCCGGTGATGATATGCATCTGGCTTTTCTTCGTATCCACTTCGGTATCGTTGGGCACAAATTTTCCCGAGGGCAGAATCTGCTCTATGACCGGATGCCTTCCATTTATTATTTTTATCTTGTCGCTGTTGTTGAGCTCCGGTCTGGTATAATTGAAGCTGATTGCGCAGGATGCCAGAGACGCAGTCAGGTCGGCCTCGGCCACAAAGCGCGCAGCTTTTTGTATCAGCTCAATTTTGAAAGCCAATTCTTCGCACAATTCGAGAAAAAGATTTTCCTCCAGTCGATTGATCTTCTCCTCGGCGGAAAGGATAATCTCCTCCTTCTGCTTGAGCTCCTCGGTAATAAAGCGCTCCGCTGAAACCAGCGTCTGCTTGCGGATATAATCGGACGGGACCTTTTCAAGATGAGGCCTGGTAACTTCTATATAATAACCGAAGACCTTGTTGAAGCCGACTTTGAGCGAGGGTATCCCGGTGCGTTCCTTTTCTTTGGCCTGAAGTCCCGCGATCCACCTCTGCGATTCCGAAATCGATTCCTTCAGATCATCAAGACCTTTATCATACCCGGGCTTGAAGATACCGCCATCATGATAACCCAACGGCGGCTCATCGACAACTGCCGCACCGATCTCCTCCGCGGTCTGTTCAAGTTCAGGCACTTCTGGCTCTGCTATCGCATATTCTGAAAAATCCAGATCTTTGGTGATTTCTATCAGTCTCGCAGCGGCGCTCAGCGATACCCGAAGAGTGTGTATATCCCGCGGACCCGCCTTGCCGCGTCCCAGTTTTCCGGAAATCCGTTCCAGATCGGAAATCGATTTCATCAGTTCCGACATATCCTTCAGGAGCTGCCGGTCTTCGACCAGCGCGGTCAGATTTCGCTGGCGGGTCTTGATCTTCTGCAGATTTCTAAATGGCGCCTGGAGAGCCTGGCGCAAACGGCGCGCACCCATCGAGGTCCTTGTGCGGTTGAGTATAGTGAAAAGCGATTTGCCCGAGGGCGATGAAAATATCTCCAGATTTTCGAGCGTGGAGGAATCCAGAAACATATTTTCCTCGAAATGCGGAATCCTGACAGCGCGAATATGTTTTAAATCTATAAGCTTGTTTTCGTCGAGATAATATAGAATTCCCCCGGCGGAGGATATCCCTGCGTTGCCATTTTCTATCCCGAAGCCATCCAGATTCTCGACCTTGAAATGGTCGATTAATTTTTGATNNGAATTTCCATGAATCCAGCTTGGACAGCGTCGCATTTGGAAGATACAGTTTTATTTTCGATTTCAGATACTCGTCGGCATCATCTATTACTATCTCTTTCGGATCCAATGTGCGCAGGCGGTCGATGACATCCTCCTCGACCACATCATCCAGAAAGAAGTCCCCGGTTGAAAGCTCCAGATAGCTCAGCCCGTAACGGTTTTGGGCATTGACAACGGATGCAAGATAATTGAAGCGGTTGCCATTATCAGCGCCGGAGGTATATGTTCCAGGAGTGATTACCTCCACCACCTCGCGTTTGACCAGACCTTTG
>JAABVY010000129.1:0-3114 GCA_011777135.1 Candidatus Zixiibacteriota bacterium
GCGGGCCTTGAACATCATAACAAGACCTACCAGGAAAAAGATCGCATTTACCGACCAGGCTGACAGAGGAGGCGAGAGCTTACCCGATGTGCCCAGGGTACGGAATACCTCGAACAGGATCATGTATGTGAAAGATATTCCGATGGCAAAGGCAAATCCGATCGCAGGTGAACCGCGCTTCGGATCGGCCGCAAGCGGCACCGCTATCAGGATAATTATGAAGCTTGTCAATGGAATCGAATATTTAAAGCGCAGATACACTTTTTCCGGTGTAGCCGAGATACCGTTTTTCTCACGAATCTCGATTTCCTCTTTCAGATCCGCAATTGTCTGATCATATCCAAAATCCCGCGGATCGATATTGCGCCGGGTGAAGCGCTCCGGCTTCTCTGTGAGACTACTGAGATAGAGTGAATCAAACTCGATAATAGAATCCCGCTTTTCCGGCAATTCAGCAGCCGAAAATATTGTCTGGGTACCATCAACTGCCACCCAGACAGTATCCAACCATACAAATTCCTTGGCCTTGATCAGACGTAGCAGGCGGTTTTCATCGAATGTATGTATCTGAACATCTTTTCCCAAATTCTGGCGGGGATTATAGAGACGGAAATTGAAGATGCGGCCGAAATCACCTCTTCTATGGAAGTTGGTGTAATATTCTTCCTTATATTGCGGCTGCTTCTCTATCTTGGCGTAACGTATTTCCTGTTTTTGCTGATTGGTATAAGGTAATATCTCTTCTGAAGCGATAAATACACAGACAGATATAATGAAGCCTGCGATCAAAAGCGGCAGCGCAATGCGCCAGAGCGACACACCTGAAGCCTTGATTGCCAGGAGCTCATTTCTGCGGGCCATAAGTCCTATTGTAAAAATGGCTCCCAGAAGGGTGGCGATTGGAATTGTAAGCACTATTATAAAGGGTGTTGTATACAGGTAGTACTTCAATACATCGGTTATGCTGGCATGTTTATCTATATATGTGTCCAGATGTTCGATCAGATGCACTAGGTGCATAATTATTACGAACACAAACAGCGACAGAATTACCGCCTTCATAAACTTCCCCAGCAAATAACTATCCAGGATTTTGATCGGCCTGATATGTTTGCGCCAGATTGCTTTGCTCTTTGGCTCGTCTCCTTTCTTTTCCAGTTCACCCTTCAATAATTTGGATATTCTCTCCATCCAGTCCGATAACCTGGAGCCTAATCTCGAATTCCGGAATTTGTTGATGATTTGAAGAACTGACTTCTCAGTGATAAGCTGATAGAGAAGCAGAAGTCCGATTGCCCCTATTAGTATATTTGGCGCCCACATGGACATGACGGGCGAGGTTATGCCCCGATCGGATAACTCTTCCCCTCCGATCAAAAATGCCCAGTATATTATGAACAGCCCGACCGATATTCCAATCGCAGTGCCCATACCGCCCCGCCGAGAAAGCATTCCCAAAGGCGCTCCGATCAAAACAAAGACCACGCATGCTGCCGGGATCGAGAATTTTTTGTGAACCTCCAGCAGGTAGACATTGATCGATTTTTGCACCTGGTTAATCTTGCGGTAATTATTTTTCAGGATATTCATCGTATTGCGCATGTTGTTCAGGGCATCAATGACATAGCTTACTTTGACCGCGTCGATCTCATCCATCCTGTCTTCACGAAGAGTTTTTGTTTCTCCCCGCAGCACCTGGTTAGGATCTTTATGGCTGAGGATCAGCTTATTGATTTCGTCCCTGTAATTGCCAATATTCTCTCTCAAATCTTCGGTTTCCGCCAGCATCTCAGAGGTGGACATCTCACGGTCTCCCCGATACTCCGATGAAGTCTTGCGCAGCTCACGGCTGACATCGCGAATATTAAAAACCTGCTTCTTGAAAAGCACGCGCCTGTATCTGGTCGGATCGGTTACATCCGATTCGTAAATCTCGCCGTCCTCGAGCTCGAACGACAGAACCTGCCCGCCCTCGAGATATTCCAGATAGCCCCTGTCGGCTGTAATCGTTCTCCTGACATTGGAGTAGCGCTGATCATAAATCAGTACGTCCCTGATCCTGGAGGTCTCATGATCGATATCACCCAGCAGGATGAAGTAGCCGGGAATATCAGTCAGAAAGACATTACTCTGGATCGACAGGGTCGGCCGCATAACGCGTATATCGCTCATTAACACCCTGGCCCTGTGGTTGGCATCTGGAAGAACCTCGTTATTGAACCAGACCAGACCTCCGCCCAGGATCATGCTGACGATAAGAATTGGAGCGATGATTCTTAACATATTTATACCGGAGGTCCTGATAGCAAGTAATTCCATATCCGAGCTCAGACGCCCGAATGCCATGAGGGTTGCAATCAGGCAGGCCATGGGAACGGCCAGCGCAAGCATCCAGGCCAGATTAAGCACGAAAACCCACAGCACCGTGAGCGCGTCGAGATTTTTACCGATAATCAGTTCGACAATATCGGGAACAAGGTCGATAATGAGCACAAACAGGGTGATGACCAGCGCAAAAATAAACGGGCCGATATGTTCGCGTAATATATAGCGGCTTAAAATACCCATGCATGCCAAATTAAGAAGATTGTTAAATCGATACAACTATTTTCCTTGATGTTTAAAACCTTGAGCCTTAGATTGGTTTCAGGAGTACGTCAGATGATAAAGGATTATATTCTCGGTGAACGGATCACCGCATTTCTCCTTTTAAAGCAACTCGAACTAAAAATCTCTGATTCGGGCAGCCGCCTGGCCCTCATACTGGGTGATAGAACCGGGGATATCGAGGCTGTGGTATGGAACGAGCCGGAATTCGTCAAATCGGAAATTGATGGAGCAGAGGTTGTCAAGGTAAGAGGACTTGTATCGAGCTACCGTAATAAGCTGCAGATAACAGTCGAAAAGGTAAGGCGGGCGGAGGCAGGTGAATATAATCCTGATGATCTAAAAAGAGCCTCCAAACTTCCCCTGGAGAGGCTAAAAGATGAATTTCTGGAAATAGTGGAATCCATTACCGAACCTAATCTCAAGACCCTGCTCCTGAATTTTTCCGAGGATGAGGATTTATTTGATAAGTGGCTGAAAAAGCCGGCCGGAAAAAAATTTCATCAT
>JAABVY010000129.1:3149-4528 GCA_011777135.1 Candidatus Zixiibacteriota bacterium
GATCGTGATCTCCTCGTCACAGGGGCGCTCCTTCATGATGTCGGTAAGACTGCCGAATTTGAGGGGGAAATAGTCTATGATTATTCCGAGGCCGGACGGCTGATAGGACATCTGGCAATCGGCGACCACATTGTCGCCGATATGGTAAAAGAAATCGAGGATTTTCCCGAGAGACTGGAATTGAAACTGCGGCATTTAATATTGTCTCATCATGGAGAATTGATTAAAGGCGCAGTCGTCCATCCCAAGACCCGGGAGGCCTATGTACTCAATCTTCTGGATGAGATCGATAGCCGGCTGGATGCTATTAATAAAATTGGTGAAAAAGCCGATGATATTTGGAGCGACTATATTAAGCCGCTGGAGGATTTTCTGTTTTTCGGTTGAACAAAATATGATTTTTGTGGATTTGATAATTCCTGTTAAATTTTTTTGTTGATATGATTTGTATCTGTCTCTATAATCTTCTAATTACATAGGAAAGAATGCATTATGTCACTTTTTAGATTTTTTTCAAACGATATCGGAATCGATCTTGGCACCGCCAATACATTAATTTATGTCCATGGACAGGGTATAGTTTTGAATGAGCCATCGGTCGTTGCGGTCGAGTCGGCCTCCGGCAAGGTGGTTGCCATCGGCAAACGCGCAAAGGAGATGCTGGGCCGTACCCCGGGTGAAATCAAAGCCATCCGTCCTCTTAGAGACGGCGTTATCGCCGATTTTGAGATCACGGAAAAAATGCTGTCCTCATTTATCAAGAAAGTTATCAGGCATAAATATCTGATGAAACCGAGAATTCTGATCTCTGTCCCTTCCGGGATCACTGAAGTTGAGAAGAGAGCTGTACGCGATTCGGCGGAAAATGCCGGCGCCAGAGAGGTCTATTTGATACATGAGCCTATGGCCGCGGCCATTGGTGTGGGTTTACCGGTTGATCAGCCCTCGGGAATCATGATAATAGACATTGGCGGAGGAACCTCGGAAATAGCGGTGATTGCGCTGTATGGAATAGTAAATAATAGATCGATTCGTATAGCCGGCGATGAAATAAATGAAGCTATTGTAATATACCTCAAAAAGAACTACAATCTCCTGATCGGTGAGCTAACCGCCGAAGAAATCAAGATGAGAATTGGTTCGGCATTTCCAATGGAACGTGAGGAATCGGTGGAGATAAAGGGGCGCGATCTGGTGGCGGGAGTACCCAAAAACATGAAAATCTCCTCGGCCCAGGTCAGAGAAGCACTGACCGAACCTATTGAGGCAATCATTGAAGCTGTTCGGCTTTCACTGGAGGCAACACCACCGGAGTTGGCATCGGATATACTCGACCGCGGTATAGTGCTCACCGGCGGCGGCGCCCTGCTGCGCGGATT
>JAABVY010000132.1 GCA_011777135.1 Candidatus Zixiibacteriota bacterium
CCAATATATCCCGGCATTATTCTGGCGGCAGCGATCTTGAAGCTGGAGGTTTCGCATATTTCATTATGGCAGGCGCCATTTTCGATTCCATTTATACTGGGTGGGCTGATCTTTCTAATTTTCCCTATGAGAAACGTATCCAAATTTACACGGAATCAATCCTTTGGGTCAAGCTGGTTAAATGTACTTTCCGGGGTATGGCCGATCCTGGTAGTGGTTTTCATTACCCTCGTTTTCGGTGCTGATCTTCTGCTCAGCCTGGCAATCGCGTTTGCCCTGTTTTTGGCCATTTTGAGGCCGCCGACGGCCCTCACGCTGCGTTCTATCAGGGAAGGGTGCTCCTTTGCCATAATATCCTTGATGTTCGGTATCATGGTCTTCCAGGCCATAATAAGCGATTCCGGCGCAGCGGTGGATATAGCCCATAGAATAGCCTCGTGGGGAGTGCCGGACTGGCTGGTAGTATCTTTGTCATGTTTCTTGATTGGATTTGTGGCCGGAATTGTAACCGCTTATGTAGGAATAGTTTATCCTATACTGATTCCGATTTTGATGACACCCGGCCCGGATATCGCGATGATAGTTTTAGCCTATGCCAGCGGCCTGATCGGGGTGATGATATCCCCATTGCATTTATGTCTCATTCTGACTAAAGAATATTTCAACTCCAGCTTTAAGCGGATTTATCCGCTTATATTAGGGCCCGCAGCCTTTGTTGCGATTTCGGTTGTAATCATGCTTCTTCTGGGTTATGGCAAATAATCGATGAAGAGGTTGCGTATTCAGGATGAATTTTGTATATTTTTTCTCACACCTTTTTCTTTTTCGGTATGGGATTTGCGGTAATTAAAAGCCTGGAACTGAATAAACAGAGAATTGTATATTAATATAAAGCAGAAGGGATATTTATGGCTTCACGTGAAAAATTGACTGACGTCGAATTGATGAAGCGCATCCAGAAACAGGATATGGTCGCTTTTAATATATTTGTAGACCGTTACAAAAACAGACTTTTCACAGTTATAAACCGCATGCTGGACTCCAAGGAGGAGGCGGAGGAAATCGTCCAGGAGACATTTTTGAGAGTGCATCAGCATTGCCATACTTTCGATTTCCGATTTGCGGTATCCACATGGGTTTACACGATTGCGCTGAATCTGGCCCGTAACGAATTGCGGCGCAAGAAGCGCATCAAATTCTTCGACATCGAGGATTTCAGGGAGAAGCTCTCGGCGCCTGAGAAAAAGCAGCTTGGTGACCCAAAGAAAGTCATGGGCATGCTCAAAAAAGCGCTTAAGAAGCTTCCTGATAAATATAAAGAAGCATTCATATTACGTGATATAGATCAGCTCTCTTACGAAGAGATAGCCCAAATTCTCTCTGTCCCGCTGGGAACCGTCAAGTCTCGGGTCAACCGTGCCCGGAATCTCCTGCGGGATCAGATAAAGCCCAAGATGGAGGAGTATTATGAACTGTCGAAAGGCTCGCTGTTACATTTCGGCGTATTATGATGATGAGCTTTCGTACAGTACTAAGGAAGAATTGTTAAAGCACATTGAGGATTGTACCAATTGCCAGAAGGAAATGCTCTTCCAGGAGCAGGTAAGAGCCGGCCTGAAGGCCTTCCCCAGGGAAGAGCTCTCGGATGATTTCAATGACCGGCTGTTTGCCCGGATCTACTCTGCTCCTCGCACCGAGGAGACCAGGATATACAATGTGCCTTCAGTTCTTACTTATCGTTTGAGATCACTTGCTCCGGTCTTTGCAGCCGCGGGTTTCATCGTCATTGCAGCCTTCCTCGCATTCAGCCAGTTTGCGATTTTTGGCGGCGGGAGCGATAACATTGCGGATAATGACGGGAGTACAATCAATTCGGTCAAGTATCAGCGTCCGGCAATCAATTATATCAGGCCCACTCAGAATATTTCCGCCTCTGAGATGGCTTTGAGTGCGGCCAAGCTTGAATCGCTTCAGGTTGCCACTTCCATGAAGGATAACAAACTGATGATCGACCGTATGCGTCTGGATGCCTCCAATAAGTTCGGCGGTTTCCAGGACCGGACCGATGATCTCGACGAAGCTGTGGAAGAGCGATATAATAATTCTCGCAAGTATATTTATCCTGTGATCAGAAACGCGAATTCTGATCGAAATCCATACTAAGCGGTTTATGCCCGGGAATAGTTGGACAGACAGGTTAATTGTGCTCTGTATATTCCTGGGCCTCTTAATACCGGCAGATGCTGCCGGTCAGCGTCTCAAATCCCTCGAAAATGAATATGCCTCCATCTATCAATCCGCAAGACACTATGCAGTAACCATCTCGGTTTCGTCAGTGCCCACGGGAAGGAATACATATTTTCCACCTTCGCGCAGAGGCGGATACGAAACAGCTATAGGCAGCGGATTTATCTATGATAGTTTGGGACATATCGTCACATCCTCATCGGTAACCGAACAGGGAAATCTTTTCAAGATTACATTTGCAGACGGTACCTCTCGTTATGCTGATCTTCTGGGGGTTGATTTGGAGAATGATGTGGCTGTGCTGAAAGTCGGGCAGCCTCCCTATGCCGCCCCGAGATTTGCGGATTCCGATAAACTTGTGCCGGGACACTGGGTCGGGTTGGTTGGTAACTCTTTTGGAATTTTTCCCTCCTTTGCTTATGGTATAGCTGCGGGACGAAATAACAATGACGATATACTTGTCACCGCCGATCTTTCGCCCGGCTGTGCAGGCGGGGTGGTGGTGAATTCCGATGTCAAGGTAGTCGGGATGATCGCTTATAAATTAACCGAGCCTGTTTCTCTCGGTGATCTGAATTTTTCTGATAGGACCGAATTAAAAGAAAAATCTCTGCTTCTCATGGATTCCGAAATTGAATTCCCTGTGGGTGGCTACAGCCTGATGATCCCTTCCAATAAAATAGTGCAGGCTGCTCAGGGAATAATAACCGGCCGGGTAAATCATGGCGCATTCCTGGGGATCATTCCGGAAGATCTGGATATCAAGTGGGCCAAGCGAGTTTTCAATATTAATTATGGAGTATATATTACCGAGGTCCAGGAGAATTCTCCTGCTTATCGCGCAGGTATCCGTGAGGGTGATATCCTGCTGAGATTTGGATGGCACAGGATTCTCAACTCTGAGCAGCTTCGAAAACTGATTCTGAACAGCAAACCTGAAAGCACAATCGAAATCAAGATTCTCAGGGCAGGGAAAACAAGAATGCTCACGGCAAAGCTCGGGTATGCCTATCAGGCCGGTGGAGAGGCGGGGCTTCGAAGCGGTTATGTGGCTCCCAGCAAAAGGCAGGCTGATACTTCCTCCAAAAGCCATCACTCCGGCGAGGATACCATTAGATAAAGGGCGGCGGATTAAGCACAATATCCTTAAGGCAACTATCAGATTTCAAGATAGATCAAAGAACGCCATGTGCCGATCTCTCTTTTGATGGTTGACAAGATCGATAGCATTGCAATATATTAGCTGGTAATGTTTTATCAATTAAGAAAGCGAGGCTCGAGATTACACCATTCAAAGACGGGCTAACTCAGACCAGCAGATTCCTGATCAGTATCTCCGCCTGCCAGGCGGCCGGAAAATGGAGGCTGTTGAGGCGATTGATCAGAGAGGCTCTATCCGACAGAGTTCCAATGTCGAGAATCTACGAAGTTATTCTCCAGTCATATCTTTTCCTCGGATATCCTAAGGCATTGGAAGGTATGAAGGTTTTCAGGGATGTCTGTGAAAAGGATTTCCAGCCGTCCAAATTGAATTATTCTTTCAGATACTGGTCGGAATGGAAGATCAGGGGGATCGTTTTGTGCGAAAAGGTATACGGCAAGAAATTCGACCGGCTTCTTGAGAGGACCGGTGAAATTTCTCCGGAATTATCTGAGTGGATGATTGTAGAAGGGTATGGTAAGGTTCTTGCCAGAGGAGTCCTGGCAGGCGTAATCCGGGAGTTGTGTATTGTTGCCATATTGCTGGTAACCTCGGACTTGAACCAGCTCCATTCGCATATGCGCGGAGCGAAAAACCTCGGAGCGAACAGACGGGACATCAGGGAAACAATCGAGATTGCCGGTCAGTTCTGCTCTAAGAGTAAGTTGAACAGAGGGCTGAAACTTTTTAATACGATCTTCGAGGAATGAAAATACTGAAGCATTTTAAAGCGCCTCTTAGAGTATTGGTTGTTTTTCTGCTCCTTATATTGCTTTTGTACATTCTAGCCACCCAAACAACCTTGCTCGAACGTTTGGCGGTCAAGATATTCCAGAGTTCTGTAGGTAACAAGTATAACCTGCAGCTTTCAGTCGGGGATTTAGGGGGCTCACTGATCTCGGGCCTCATAGTCAGCGACTTGCTGATTCACTACAATAGCAGGGACACCTCATTTCAGGTGGCACGAATAGAGAGGCTGGAATTGAGTTATTCACTGACAGATATCTGGCGCGGAAGATGGATCCTGAATAAAGCGGTGCTGGACAATCTCGAAATCGGGCTGCGTTCCGATCTCCTGGAGCAGTTCAAAGATACCGGTGATGAGGATGAGGAAGATGGCAAACGCACCTCTGTCAAGATTGAAGAACTTACAATAAGGTCGGCATCCTTAAAAAACTTCGAGCGGGAGAAGCCGCTTATATTCGACAGCCTTGATCTTTTCAGTTCTTTTGACATGGGTGAGGATTCAATTCATCTCAGAATCGACAGCTCAAGCGTAAATCTGGCCTTAATCGACAGGCGTGTGAATGAACTCAGAGGTCATTTTGTTTATGCCGACACCATCCTGCTTGCAGATTCTGCTTATGTCGAGGCAATAGAATCGCAAGTCTTACTGTCAGCCCGATTAACCAATCTGGACAGCCTCGAGTACAATGCCGATGTCTACCGTTCGCATTTCGATCTGGCTCAAATTGGAGCGCTTCTGGATGCAGAACTGGAGGGTTTTATGGATCTCCAGGGTGAGATCTGGGGCGCTGCTGATCATATCAATGGTGACATCGCCCTGAACGGGGATTTATTCGGTAACCGCTTGAATCAAATCACTACCGAAGTTGAATTTTTTAATAATCAATTATTCTTTACAAATTTGCAGGGCGGTGCGCTCAATTCTACCTTGCAGGGAAATGCCTATCTCGATCTGGGCGCGAGTCCCAATGAATACATATTCAATGGACGGATGCAGGATTTCAATCTGAATTCCCTGGTTGAGAATACGTTTGAGACTTCTTTTACTGGAGAGTTGACTCTTGACGGACGCAGTTTCTCTGAGGATGATCTGGAAATGGCATTCAGGTTTTACCTGGACAGTGGATATTTCGATGTATATGAGTTTGATTCAGTTTATGGTTATGCTAGGGTTTATATTGATTCGATCGTCTTCGATGAGCCGCTCACTGTTTTGAAAGACCAGGCCAAAATTACGGCGACGGGAATTATCGACTATGAAGGCACAATGGATATAAGCGGACACGGAGATTTCGAGAATCTCGATCCGTTGATGAGCCTTATAAATCTGCAAGACATGGATATCTCGGGCAGGGGTGGCGGAAATTTCAATTTTTACGGGCGGGTCGATAATCCACATCTAAATGCGGAATTCAGTTCAGATTCGTTGAATGCTTATGGTATGGTCAGCGACAGTGTTGATCTGGATCTCAATTTGAGGACATTTGCTACAAAGCTGGACGGGAAGATGAGAATATGGAGCGGTAGTTTTCATTATGCTGACTATGACGGCGACAGCATTTTCTCAGAGGTGGTTTT
>JAABVY010000067.1 GCA_011777135.1 Candidatus Zixiibacteriota bacterium
CTATTTTGAACTTGGTAATATCTACCTCGAGAATGAAGATTGGTCCAGGGCGATTCAAAATTATGAAAAATCAGTCAAATATGACCCCGACCATTATCAGTCATGGTTTAATCTTGGGTCGGCATGTGTGGGCGAACAGACTGAAAGCTCTGTCATCAGAGCTTATGAAGCCTACCAGAAATTCCTCGCTCTCACCAAGGGCATGGGCGGATCGCAGATCAAATCGATGAGAAGTACGGCAACCAGTATCTCGCAACAGCTGAGGGACTACTTTGACGAGGTGGGAATAGAATATTAAGTTTTTCATTAGTAAGCAGGCCTCCTTCAATGGGAGGCTTTTTTTATTTCTGTTTTTGCCAATAATATATTGCTTTCAGTCATAAAAGTCTTTTATAATACTTCCCTGTCTGCAAATAGCGTCAGCGCTGTTTAACAAAAATGAGGATAGGAAACCAATTATAGATTATCAGGTATAAGGTATTTAGAAGAAAAGGAATTCGGAGTTAATCGGATGAAATACGTTAATAAAATAACGGAATTGATTGGCAATACACCACTTATAAAGCTGGGAAAAACAGTTGCCCACCTCAAACCATCGATTTTCATGAAACTGGAATTTTTGAATCCAGCCGGAGCAGTTAAGGACCGTATGGCCTATTATATCATCAAGGAAGGAGAAAAATCCGGTCAGCTCAAAAAAGGCGATGTTATTGTGGATAACTCCTCCGGTAATGCGGCCATAGCGACAAGCATGGTTGCCGCCGCTCTGGGATACAAGGCAGTTTTCGCAGTAGCTGACAAAACCAGCCGGGAGAAAATCGATCTGATCAGAGCCTACGGCGCCGATGTCATTATTACTCCTACTCATGTTCCCTGGGACGATCCTCGCAGCAGCTATATGCAAGCCTATGAGCTGGGCCAGCAGCCGGGCTATTTTTATATTTCGCAATATCATAATCAGCTAAATGTAGAGGCCCATTATCGCCATACAGGTCCGGAGATTTGGGAAGATACGGATGGCAAGATTACTCATCTGGTGGCAGGAATCGGCACCGGCGGAACTATCTCCGGCACGGGCAAATTCCTCAAGGAAAAAAATCCGGATATTCAGGTTATTGGTGTCGATCCCGAAGGTTCTATGTTCTATGACTGGGTCAACAACGATACCACCGAGGGGATCGAACTCTATCCCTGTAAAGTTGAGGGGATCGGAACCGATATGGTTGTAAAAGCCTTTCATCCGGAATATGTCGATTACGTAATCCGGGCCATGGATAAAGAATCTTTCATTACCGCCCGCCGGCTCGTCAGAGAAGAAGGTATCATGGGCGGCGGTACAACCGGCTCGCATCTCTGGGCAGCCATGCAAGTTGCAAAGGATCTGGATGAGAAGGCGGTCATCGTGACACTCGCATGCGATTCCGGTCAGAGATATCTGAGTAAGATGTACTCTGATGAATGGATGAGAGAACAGGGTTATGATATAGAGGAGAAAAAGCCGCAAGCTGTTTCTTTGGAACAAGGGAGACAGATATGAATAACATCAAAACTATAATCATCACCACCTTGACAATACTTTTCATTGGAAGCTCCGGACTTTTCGCACAGGGGCAGACAGCAGATATATTCCTGCCGGATTCGATCTTCGATTTCGGTTTTTTTGCCACCGATGCGAGGGTTGTACATACCTATCCGATAGTGAATCAGGGCAGCGATACTTTGAGAATTACCAAGGTCAAGCCGGGCTGCGGATGTACGATTGCCCCTCTTGATAAACATAATATAGCCCCCGGAGACACGGCTTACCTTGACTTGTACTTTGATTCGAAAAGGCTGACCGGCCTGGTGAAAAAAGGAGTCACAATACTATCCAATGATCCTGACGAACCATTGCGCGAGGTTTCGATTATCTCAATAACCGGTAAACAGCACCCCTATGTTCAACCCAAGCCGGCAGTGATCAACTTTGGACGTATGTCGATGGATAAACTGGATAGTGAATTCACTGTCTCTTTGACAAATGTAACGGATGCTCCAGTAGAGTTGGAGATTGTCGATTATTCCCGCGATTTCATTGAAGTAGAACTTGACAAGGACAGCCTAACTGTTGGTGAAGCAGGCACTTGCATTGTCACGTTAAAGAGAATACCGAATGACCCGCGCTTTTATAATTTTTCCGCCACTTTATCGGTCAATATTGAAGATGTAAGGATACATCTAACGATTCCTGCAGTGGGACGTATAAACCGGGTTGATTAATAGAATAATGGTATGCAATGTAAATATTATCAACCGGAAACGAACTTTATCAGTATGGTTAAGTATAATTAAAAGAAGTTGAGTGAAGTTAAATTTTACTTGTCAAACAAGAATTAATTCGTAAAATTAGGGGAGAATTTACGGAAATGTCAGGTTTCCATATTTTGAACTCAAGTCTGGATCAGGCAAACCAATGAAAAAGTATAAGATAATTCTCGCGGATGACCATCAGATGTTTCGCAACGGTATAATTAATCTACTGGGCGAACATGAAGATTTTGAGGTTGTCGGCGAAGCCTCTAATGGAAGAGAGGCGCTGGGCATGGTCGATGAGCTAAGCCCGGATATAATCATAGTCGATATCGGCATGCCTATTTTAAACGGTCTCGAAACAGTTCGTCAGATTTCGGCTCACCATGAAAACGTCAGAGCCATAATGCTGAGCATGTATATAAATGATGAATATGTGAAGCAGGCTTTGCTGGCTGGAGTATATGGTTACATTTTGAAGGAGTCGGCATTTGAGGAGCTTGTATGGGCGCTCAAGGCGGTCGTAAAAGGCGAACATTTCCTGTCTCCTGCGGTATGCTCTATCGTGGTCAAGGAATATCTCAAGAAATACCCCGGAAAGGCCCAGAAGGTTGCCCTCGATAACCTGACTGCCCGTGAGCGCGAAGTAATTCAGCTGGTGGCCGAGGGTAAATCGACCCGGGAGATTTCCAAGATACTGTATATTTCGCCCAAGACGGTCGAAGCGCACCGTTCGAATATCTCGAATAAGCTGAAGCTGAAAAGCTATGAAGAAATCAAGGAATACGCGATCAAGAAAGGCTACATAATAAGCGCTAAATAGACATATTTTTTTATAGGGGATTTTTAGCTCTAATTTAAGGCTCTAATTGTCTTGACAATTTTCAATAACTATTTAGAATGGGATTGCGTATAAATTTGCGAGGGTGTTCCTCTGCTGTCCCTGGGTAGTTTCCTAGCCCCCTCTACCCAACCAGAGTTACACCCTCTTTCTTTTTTTGATGTTTAAGAATACTTACGCTGCCAAAAGGATCATCCCTTAATGTTGCCGGTAGGAATGAGCTTCGCCACTTTCTTGGAGATACCGAGATCATCCACAGCCTTAATAACATCATCTATATTTTTGTAGGCAATCCCGGCTTCCTCGGCCAGACCCGGCATAGAGGCGGCTTGTACATAAATGCCGGCTTCCATCATCTGCTTTTTTAGCTCATCCCCTCTGACCGATTTCTTGGCCTGCCTGCGTGACATGGTACGCCCCGAACCATGCAAGGTTGAACCAAAGGTTTCTTCATCGGCATACTTTGATCCGACCAGAAGATATGAACCGGTTTGCATGGAGCCTCCCACAATCACCGGTTGACCGATACCGCGGTATCTTGAGGGAAGGTCTTCCCTTTCCGGCCCGAATGATCGGGTGGCGCCTTTTCTGTGTACCAGCACTTCAACCGCTTTTCCGTCAACTTTATATTTTTCGCGCTTGGCGATATTGTGGGCAACATCATAGACAGTCGAGATACCCAGTTCCTGCTGTGATTTGCCGAATACCTGTTCGAAGGCCTGTCTTACCCTGTGTGCAATAACCTGGCGATTGGCGAAGGCGTTATTGGCGGCACAGGCCATGGCCTTGAAATAGTCCTGGCCCTCGGGTGAGTCGAATGGTGCACAGGCTAGTTCTTTATCGCGGACAGTGAGGCCGTATTTCTGCATAGCTTTAGAAAACACTTTCAGGTAATCGGTCGCCACCTGATGCCCGAAGCCTCGAGATCCGCAGTGAATCGTCAGCACTATCTGGTCAGGCCGGTCGATCCCGAATTTGGGGGCCAGCTCCTTATCATAAACAAGATCTTCGGGGATTACCTCCACTTCCAGGAAATGATTGCCGGAACCCAGTGTGCCAAGCTGATTGATTCCCCTCTGAATTGCGCGGTCCGATACTTTGGAGGGATCCGCCCATTTCAAGTGACCATTTTCTTCAATGGAATCATGGTCAGCCTCGGTAGCATAGCCGTTCTCAACACACCACCTTACACCTTTGCGCATTACATCCTCAAATTTCTTGCGGTCCAGACGAACCAGCCCTTTTCCGCCGACTCCGGTGGGAATTACCTTGAAGAGCATATTGACCAGTTCTTTCATCTTCGGCTTTATTTCCTCCAGGGTCAGGTTGGTGCGCAACATACGTATGCCGCAATTTATGTCGAAGCCGATTCCCCCGGGAGAGATAACCCCATCTGAAGTCGAGAATGCCGCCACTCCCCCTATTGGAAAGCCATAACCCCAGTGACCGTCCGGCATCACCATGGCGCGACTGACAATCCCGGGCAGACAGGCGACATTGGTTATCTGCTCGTAAACCCCCTCATCCATTGAATTGAACAATTTGTCGGATGCATAGATTCTGGCAGGTACTCGCATTCCCTGCTTTTGATCAGGGTCTATCTGCCAGATGCCGTCTGAAATTTTATGTGATTGCATTTTTATCACCTCACAAATCAAGAACTATGAAGGCTTCCCAGCCTTTTTCCATTTTTTTAAGATCGAATCTATACATTGTAACAGCCTTAACATCCGCATTGATTCCGTGTTTTTCAGGATTAATCGTCTCTCCCCGGGCTTTCGCCTTCAGTTTTCTGTTGCCGTCCAGAAATTCGATCTGAAAGTCCGTCAAAAATATGTTCTCGGCATCCTTCAGGTAGACTATCTCCTCCAGCCATTCATACAGAAGATCGGATTCCGAATCGGCAGATAATTCTATCTCCCGCTCCTGTTCTGCATCGACTGTATCGAGATCAACCATGCACTCCATTGCCGCCAGCCCGGCATTTACAAAAAGCTCCTCCAGGGTTTCTCCGAAGGCGCGATAGGCACAGTCGCCGATTGCTACCGTATCATCATATTCATACTTTTTCACTTTTGCCCTTCGATTTGGATTTGCTTCTCATAGTATATGGCAGAACTACACCGATCAAAAATCCGATTATAGCTGATATAAAAATCAGAATCGCGGTCGAGGTTCTTACCTGAAAAAATATGAAATTGACTTCAGTACGGGCGCTATTAAGTATCAAGAAAAGCACCAGGATTATTGCCAGAATTATTATCAGGATCGATTTTCCGTTCATAGATTCCTCCTTTTTTTATAAACATATAAGAGATACCACTTTGTTGCAATAAAAAAAGCAGTCGGAAGTTCCCGCCTGCTCTTAAGTGGAACAAGAAATCTATTTATTCTTTCTCAATACAATCGACTGGACAAACTGCCACGCATTGCGAGCCGCCTTCAACATCTTCACATTCGTTACATAGATCAGGATTGATTGTATAAATGGGATCACCCTCTTCAATGGCTCCCTGGGGGCATTCCGGCTCACATA
>JAABVY010000173.1:0-1658 GCA_011777135.1 Candidatus Zixiibacteriota bacterium
AAGGCAAGTATTATAACAAGAACCCAGATATTTCCGGCAATCCTGGTCTCGTAGGATTCGGTCCTGAATCTGGGCATCGCATTCAGGTCTTCGGAAATGCTCTCAAAATCATCAATTGTATATCTTGTTCCGCCAGAAGCCTGACTGATCTTCTGCATCATATCTGGAGGAAGAAAGAGGGTTTCTTCTTCCAAAGAAAAACCTTCGACCTTGAATTTACCGGATACTTCCTTCAGGATTTTGTCCTCCCAGACCACCTGCCCGTCAATGATATAATCCCCTTCCGGAAGGAGGCCAAGATCGGCGCTGAAACGCCCGGGAGATTCCTGAGTCATGGATACAATCAGGCTGTCCTCCCTGCCCAGAGGCTTGACGACCACATTCACAATGCTATTCTCGAGCGGGCTGTAATTCTCATCCAGAACTGTAGCCGAAAGACCGACACGCTCACCGCTTTTGTATATCGATTGATCTGAGGCCAGTCGGATTCGCTCGATATCCTCTTCGGTTGTTAACCAGTTTACAGAATTTGTAATAATCTGTCTGTAAGCGAAATCATCCTCGCCATAACCGGCATTCAAAAAACCGATTTTCCATATCGGTCCGGCTGCAAATGTCAGGACTTTTCCACGGCCGAATTTATTGTAATATATAAGCGGCAGCGGTTCATCCACGTGTTCACGTTCGGGATGCACCGCAAGAACCTGTGCATTGGGCCTTATCTGTGTCAGGAGCAGGTGCTCCTCCATGGGTGGAAGCGATTGCCATAGAAGAGTATTCTCCCGGGAATCTTCCACCAGCCGGGTAACCGGGTGAATTTTGCCTTCCTCGGTCAACTGTAGATGAAAGGCGAAATCATTGTAATACCTGTCCTCGAAGCGCGGATTAAACGGCAGAACCGATTGATTGGCCTGATTTGGATATCGTCCGCGAGTATTATCCCCCAGCATAAACCAGAGCGATCCGCCATTATCGGTAACGTAGGCATTGAAGAGGTTCAGATTACTGGATAAAAACGGGCTTTCGCAGTTTATCAGGATCACCAGGTCATATTGATTAAGGGAATCCTGACTGGAAGGGAAGCCGCTATCCGGCAGGCGGCTTCGGGCTTGATTTATTGCCAGATCGACATCAAAATCGGGGGATGATGAGATTACCCGGTTTAAAAAAGTAATTTCCCAGTTAAGCTTGTTTCCCACCACGAGAATGCGTTTCTTTGATTTAAGGACTTTTACACTCAAATTTCGTGTGTTATTGTCGGTAAGCTCCTCATCAGGCTGCACCGGAAGTTTAATATTGAAGTTTTTTACCCCAGGCTCCCCGGGTGTAACTTCGATCTTAAACCTCTGGCGTTCCCCCTGACCGAGAATTTCGACATTTTTGCGAGCGAGATCGCGGCCGTCGGAATTGACTGTAATAGGCAGGCTCACTTTTTCAAAGCCGCGTCCCTCCAGCTCGATATTGAGTTCAAAGGGCTTATCGGCATAGGCGATTGGCTCATGATTTATATCAACGATTCGAATATCTTTGCTGATTCTCTGCGGGCCAAGGTCGACCGAATAAACCGGAACTCCGGTTTGACGAGCTGCGGCTATTGGATCGGAGCCATAATTCGAGAGGCCATCCGAGGCCACAACTATTCCTGCCAAGTTTTTATC
>JAABVY010000173.1:1663-8469 GCA_011777135.1 Candidatus Zixiibacteriota bacterium
TCGGCATCAGCATCAAGGGTATCGGAAAAAAGATAATAATCCACTCTGCTCCGGGGTGGAAGGAGATTCGAGAAATCACCGGAGATGAAATCACTTAGAAATTCCTGTTTCTCCACAAAATTCTCAACGGTCTTAATACTTGTGCTGTTATCGGCCAGAAAAACGACCACCGGTTCATCCTCCTTCTTGACATCAACAGATAGAACCGGTTCAGCCAGGCAGAATACAACAAAGACGAGAGCGGCATAGCGGATAACACCAAGAGGAATGCGCACCTTTTTGGAAAAAGGCGGATTGGTTTTGCGATAGAGCAGGATCGCCAGAGCAAGGTATATGAAAAGTCCCGCTATGGCGGGCAAGAGCCAGGCGCTGTCGAATGCAAAGGATATTTTATCTAAACCGAACATTATTCTATTGTACTGAGAATTCAGTGGATAGTTTGCGACTAATTGTCACGACTGATAGTAAATCTTATTAAGTTTTCAAGAGACTCGCGGTAACGGGACCTCGGGAATCCGCAGATAAACTCCAGCGCATGGTCCCCGAAATGTGCCGCTTTTCTGCGGGCATAGTCGATGCCGCCGTTATTATTGATGAATCTGAGAATCGTCTTCAGACTTCTTTTGTTAAGGCCGTTGTTCAGGGTGCCCATAATTTTTTCTGTCTCTTCCTTTTGCCCTGTGCGCAGCGAATATATTAAAGGCAGAGTGACCTTGCCCTGAAGCAGATCCAGCCCGATGCCCTTTCCGGTTTTGGAGCTGTCGCCTACAAAATCGAGAATATCGTCGGCAATCTGAAAAGCCTTTCCGATTCTCTCTCCGAATAATCCGAATTGAATGATTCTATTCTTCTCCTCCTCTACCAGAATGGCGCATGATGCGGAGGAGACTGAGAAAAGGGCGGCAGTTTTATCACGAATTATATTGTAATATTCCTCTTCATTGAGCTCCCAGTTGAAGGTTTCCTCGATCTGGCGAAGTTCTCCGAAGGACACTTTTTCTGTCGCAAGCGAAACTCTCCGAACCAGTTCGGGCGACTGCGTTTCCACCAGGAGTCGAAAGGCCTTGGCGAAGAAAAAGTCTCCCATCAACACCGAAACCAGGTTATTCCATTTATAATTGACCGTTTCCTGACCCCGCCGGGTATCGGATTCATCTACAACGTCATCATGAAGAAGCGTGGCAGTGTGAATAAGCTCGATCGCCAGTGCGGCTTCAACCATACGGGGATGTTTGAGCCCCGCGGCCCGGCTAATCAGAAAAGCGATTGCCGGCCTGATACGTTTACCCCTCTTTTGAAGTAAATGCTTGACTACTCCGGAGATTAGCTCCGAATTGGCCTGCAAAAACTTATCCGTCAGAGCGTCAAATTTTTTCAGATCGCTCTCGACCGGAAGCAAAAGCTCTTTTAAATCGCCTCTGTCCATATCTCAGCTTACGATAATACCAAATATTTGCCTGAAGTCAAACAATTTCGATTTATTCCCACTCGATTGTTGCCGGGGGCTTGGATGAAATATCGTACACCACCCGGTTGATTCCCTTAATCTTATTGACAATAGTTGAGGAAACATGTTCCAGTAAATCGTTCGGAAGACGAGACCAGTCGGCAGTCATGCCGTCAGTGGAGCTGACCGCCCTCAAGGCCAGGACATTCTCATATGTGCGCTCATCACCCATAACTCCCACAGCCTGCACAGGCAATAGCACGCAGAATGCCTGCCAGACTTTGTCGTAGTAATTAAAGTCCCGCAGGCTCTGGATAAATATCGCATCCGCCTCCCTGACCAGTTCCAGACGCTCCTTCGTGATTTCACCCAGTATCCTCACCGCCAAGCCGGGACCGGGGAACGGATGGCGCATCAGGAGATCCTTTTTCAGGCCCAGCTTTTCACCCAGCGCACGTACCTCATCCTTGAACAGCTCTCTCAATGGCTCAATCAGCTTCAAATCCATTTTTTCGGGAAGTCCGCCTACATTGTGATGAGACTTGATAGTCGCTGACGGCCCCTTGAATGATACCGATTCGATCACATCGGGATATAGAGTCCCCTGAGCAAGAAAGTCGACCTGCCCAAGTTCTTTGGCCTTCTCATCAAAAACTTCTATAAAAGTTCGTCCAATGATTTTTCTCTTCTCTTCAGGATCGATCACGCCTTTTAAGCGGGAGAGGAAGATTTCTGATGCATCAACAGCACGAATGTCGACGTTTAAATCGGCCAGTTCCCTGATTACAGCTGTATCCTCATCCTTGCGCAAAAGTCCATTATTTACGAAAACCGCGACCAGATTTTTTCCTATCGCCTTCGACAATAGTAATGCGCAGACCGATGAATCGACCCCTCCGGATACAGCACACAGGACACGGCTTCTTCCGGCCATCTCCCTGATCCGCCTAACTGAGTCCTCGATGAAAGATTCCATGGTCCAGTCGCCCCCCGCTTCGCAGATTTTGAACAGGAAGTTCGAAAGAATCTGTTTGCCATTCTGGGTATGGTAAACCTCCGGATGGAATTGCAAACCGTAGATTTTCTTATCCTGGTTGGCTATGGCGGAATGTTCCACCTGTGAGGTCTTGCCAATGTTAATGAATCCAGGAGGAAGCTTGTCAAGACTGTCGCCATGGCTCATCCAGACCCGGGAGGGCTCCTCAATGCCGTCAAAGAGAAGCGATTTTTCAGTCGGAGTGAGCATGGCGGGGCCGTATTCCCGTGAACGCGAGCGCTGCAACTCACCCCCCATAGTCAGTCCGATCAACTGCAGCCCATAACATATTCCCAGAATTGGAAGCCCCATATCAAAATAAGCGGGATCACAGAAATAGGCGTCATCGGCCAGAACAGAGGCCGGGCCGCCTGAAAGAACCAGGCCCTTCAGGTTTTTACTGCGCGCTTCCTCAATCGGGAAATTAAACGGCACTATCTCGCAATAGACATTCAACTCCCTGATTTTGCGGGCAATAAGCTGCGTGTATTGCGAGCCGAAATCAAGTATTAATATTTCTTCTATCATAGCACTCTAATTATTACTTATTATTGTATCTTTTTTCCAGTTTTCATCATCCAGTTCGGGGTAATCTATATTATAGTGAAGACCCCGCGATTCCTTTCTTGTCTGGGCGCATTCTACAATCAACTCCGCCACGGTCGCCAGGTTCCGCAATTCGATCAAATCGTATGAAAGGGGAAAATCCTGCCATAGATCGGAAATATCATTTTTGATAATCTCGAGCCGCCGGAGAGCCCAGTTCAGACGTTTGTTTGAGCGCACCACGCCGACATAATTCGACATTACCTGTTTGACATCGAGCATCAGATGCGCAATCAGGATTTTCTCTTCCTCGGAGACATGAATCTTGCCAGCCATCACGCGATCGAATTCCGAGATCATTTGATTGTTTCGAGCATTTCTTTTCAATTCATTTCTAGCTGATTTTGCGGCAATTTCGGCAAAAACAACCGCCTCAAGCAGTGAATTCGAGGCCAGACGATTACCGCCGTGCATGCCGGTATGGGCTGCCTCGCCGACCACATAGAGATTTTCGATACTGCTTCGGCCCTCGAGATCCACGTCGATTCCCCCGCACATATAATGAGCAGCAGGCACGACCGGAATCCAGTCGACGGCAATATCGATCCCGAGGTTTTTCAGCTTGCCGTAAATATTCGGGAAACGCTGCCTGATGAAACTTTCTTTCAAGTGGGTCAGATCCAGAAAAACACATGGATCACCCGAGAGCTTTATCTCGCGGTCTATTGCGCGGGCTACGACATCACGTGTAGCCAGCTCCATACGAGGATCATAATTCTTCATAAACCGTTTGCCGGTCCGGAGTCGCAATCTTCCACCCTCACCGCGTACCGCCTCTGAAATCAGGAAACCTTCGCCCTCCGGATGGAATAGAGCCGTCGGATGGAATTGCATAAATTCCAGGTTGGCGATTCTGGCTCCCGCACGGTAGGCCATAGCCACTCCATCCCCGGTAGCTATCTTGGGATTAGTGGTATGCAGATACACCTGTCCGATTCCGCCGGTGGCTATCAAAGTTATCGAGGCAAGTAATTTGTAAACCCTGATCCCGCGCACATCAAAGATCCAAACGCCGTAGCACTGCCTTTTTCCATCCAGATTTTTGTAGATCAGGTCGATGGCTATGTGATTGTCAAGTATGGTGATATTCTCATTCTCTTTTACCGCTTTGACCAGGCGATTCTCTATCTCCCGACCGGTAAAATCGGCGGCATGCACCACACGCTTTTCCGAATGTCCGCCCTCTTTGCCGAGGTCCAGCCTTTCCAGGCTCTTGTTCCTGTTAGACTTATAGCTGAATCGCACACCCAAATCTACGAGGCTTCTGATNNGCGTATCCTCTATATGTTTCTTGAATGAGTCGGTGCTGTCGATTACAGAGGCGATTCCGCCCTGGGCATAGTTAGTATTGCTCTCGGTCTCCTTCTTCTTGGTAACGATGGCCACACGCCCGAACTCAGCCATACGCAGGGCAAAGGAAAGGCCGGCTATCCCGGAACCAATTACCAGGCAATTAAAATCGTCATTGTATTCAGGATTGTCTTTTGGCAAGAGCCTGTATCCTTTGTTTCAGATGATCCTCGCCTTTCTCGAGTCGAAATGCTATTTTTATAACATATACGCTGGGATTCTCAAAGCAAATTGTTTTCAATTTGACAGCGTCTTTTTCTGTCGTAAAAAGATGCTCGATACTCTCTGCCAAACAACTTTCCTGCACCAGCTTGAGGTCTTCTTTAGTGTATTCGTGATGGTCTCTGAACCTGAAGACCTTAGCAATTTTCACTTCCTTCTTTTCGAGAAGATATCTGAAACTCTCCGAATCACCGATTGCGGTGATAATTCCACATTTATTTGCTGCAAGGCCTGACAAATCCAATCGATTGCCGCCATGAAGCATGTCAATTCCGCTTATCTTATATCCTCCCGAAAGCCCTTCCCAATTCCTGACCATCTCCGAGCTATGATTTTTGCGGTCGATCTTTTCAGCCTTATAATTGAGCACAATTAAATCGCCATAACGAAGTATCGATTTGGGTTCGCGCAGATTTCCAGAGGGCAGGAGCCGTCCTGATCCAAAGGGCCTGTGTGCATCAAGTATTATAATATCAAGGTCTCGCTTGATCTTCAGATGCTGAAAGCCGTCATCGAGGATAACAATATCAAATTCATATTCAGCAGCGGCTTTCTTATAAGAGCTGAGCCGATTTTTTCCATAGGCAATCGGAATCTCCGGAAATTGCTCCGCAATCATGCTCATCTCATCTGGCGATTTTGATCCATAGCCATGGGATAAGATCAATGGCCTGATATTCATCTCATTCATCATTTTTATCAGGTAGATTTCAAACGGGGTCTTGCCGGTGCCGCCGGTGGTAAGATTACCGACCGATATGACCGGATGATCGAGCTTTTTCGACCTGAAGATCCGCATCTCATAAAACTGGCGGCGGACGATCATCAAAAAGAAATACAGGAGAGAGAGAGGGAGAAGCAGTATCGAGATTACATTCTTGAATACCCCTGACTGCGGATGATTGAGGTAATCCTGTATTACCAGACCAAAATGTTTTTTCATAGCTCAGTCTTTCAAAACCTGCTCCGCGCTGAACTCGGCGGCACGTCCGAATCTTTGAAAAAGCTCGGTCGGGTCAGGGCGTTCAATCTCATTTGATAAGACCATATCAAAGAATTCATAGACTCCCTGGCTGTCCTGAACCTGATGAGCCAGTCCCAGCTCTTTCAGAGTGGCCACAATTCGTTCAAAGTTATCCATATGCGGTCCGAAGCATGTGGGCACACCCAGACCCACAGGCTCAAGTGGATTCTGGCCTCCCTTGGGTACCAGCGAGCCTCCCACAAAAGCCGCTTCCCCGATTGAATACACAGAAGAAAGCTCACCCATGGTATCCAATATCATGATGTCTTTGCCGATCTCAGAGAAATTCTCGACAATCAGGCTGCGTCTTGTATATGTCAATCCGCTTTCTTCTATAAACCCTTCTACCTCCGGCACACGTTCCAGATGTCGCGGAGCAATTATCAATTTCAGGTCGGGATATTTTCTTCTGAGCCTCACAAACTGCTCCAAAAGGAATTTCTCTTCTCCGCCGCGGGTAGAACCGGCAATAATGAGATCCTCCTTCTGATCCACTCCGAGTTCTTGACGAACCTCCTTGGCGGAGATTTCTGATATCCTGCGGCGCATTATATCATATTTGATGTTATCCACTACCTGGCATTTGTCACGTTCAGCACCTAGCGCAATCAGCCTCTCTTCATCCTCGGGCGACTGCATCAAGAAGCCGGAAAACTCATGCAGCAATCCTGAAAGAAATCCTCCCAGTTTTTTATAGCTCTCATAGGACTGCCTGGAGATACGGCCATTGACCATGAAGAGCTTGATGCCTGATTTAGAGGCAACAGAAATCAGATTGGGCCAGATTTCTGTCTCCACCAGTACAAGACGGCCGGGATTAAAATGTCTTATAGCCCGGGCGATAAACNNAGACGGCCGGGATTAAAATGTCTTATAGCCCGGGCGATAAAAAGAGAAAGATCATAGGGGCAGTACCGGATTTCCACCTCCAGCGGAAGAATTCTATGTGCCTCGCGTTTGCCTGCACGGGTTTTCACCGTCAGCGCGACTCTTCTGGTTTCATCGATCTTGTTTATGGCCTCTATTAATTCTGCCGCAATTTTGACCTCGCCCACAGAGGCAGCATGGATCCAGACTGACTTTGATTCACAATCTATTTTTCCGCGGGGATATATCCCCAG
>JAABVY010000054.1:0-195 GCA_011777135.1 Candidatus Zixiibacteriota bacterium
GTATGTGGACAAGCTGTTTAAGCCGTTCCAGAGACTGCACACTTCTGAAGATTTTTCCGGTACCGGTATTGGCCTTTCAATAGTCGAGAGAATCATCAGGCGCCATGGCGGTGAGGTTTGGACGGAGGGAAAAGAGGGGCAAGGAGCAACATTTTATTTCACGCTTGCAGAGTGAGGGAAAGAGATGAAAATTAT
>JAABVY010000054.1:252-5103 GCA_011777135.1 Candidatus Zixiibacteriota bacterium
AGCAAAAGATTCTATTAGTTGAAGACAGCCAGGATGATGCTGAACTCATTAAGAGATCTTTTGACAAAATCAGAATCGCCAATGAAGTAGTACATATCCGGGATGGCAAGGAGGCAGTGGATTACCTTTTTGGCGATGGGGAGTATAAAGGGAATCACAGTAGAGAACTTCCCGGGCTTATTCTGCTGGACCTGAAGCTGCCCAAGCTGAACGGTGTCGAGGTGCTGGATAAAATCCGCGCTAATAAAAAGACAAAACATATCCCGGTGGTCATACTGACCTCCTCATCTGAGGAAATCGACGTTGTGCATAGCTATGCATCGGGCGCCAATAGTTTTATCACCAAGCCTGTTAATTTCGAGAAATTCTCGAAGGCCGTGGAACAGCTGGGCATGTACTGGCTGATACTGAACAGGGCACAGGAAGATACAGGGGAATAATGAAAGAAAAAATCAGACTTCTTTTAATCGAGGATTCTGAAACCGACGCGGAACTTATTCTGCACAGGCTCAAAAAAGAGGGTCTGGAGGTTGAGCATAAGCGGGTGCAGTCGGCGCGCGGGATGAGGACTGCCATGGAAAATGGCAGCTGGGACGTAGTGATCTCGGATTATTCTATGCCCCGCTTCGATGCCATCAAAGCCTGGGAAATACTGGAAGAAACGGATTTAGATATTCCTTTTATCATAGTCTCCGGAAAAATCGGAGAGGATACCGCGGTGGAGGCAATGCGCTCGGGAGTTCATGACTATATCATGAAGGACCGACTGGGCCGTCTCGCCCCCGCCATCAAAAGGGAAATTGAAGACGCCAAGATCCGCAGGCGGCATCGCCTTGATCAGGAGCTGAAACGCAAGCTGGACAGGCGCTATCGCATGGTGATCGAGAATGCGGGCGAGGGAATTGCTGTTATCCAGAACGGCAGATTTCAGCTCGTAAACCCGATGGTCGTGCGGGTACTCGGCAAAGCAGAAGAAGATCTGATCGGCCAGAGGTTCGAAAAGTTCANNCCAGGATGGAGAAAAAGGAGGCCCCGGATGTATACTCTTTCCGTATCAGCGACGGCGAGGGGCGGATTAAGTGGATAGAAAACCGTGTGGTGGTAATCAACTGGGAAGGCAAAACAGCAACTCTCAATTTCCTGGCCGACATCACAGAACGCAAAAAAACCGAGGACGCGCTGCACAAAGCCAAGGAACAGCTCGAGTATGACCGTGAAAGCCTGCGCCGCAAAAACATAGCCCTGAGAGAAGTGCTGGAGCAGATCGAAGCGGAAAAGGAAGAGCTGAAGAAGCAGATTGCCGGAAATATCGAAACCCGTGTGAAGAATACCCTATTGCGCATGAAGGAAATAGCGCCTCCGGACATGCGTTCATATATTGCCATGCTGGAGAGGGATCTGGACGAAATCGCTTCCCCCTTCATCGACAAGCTGAAGGCCGCTTTCTCCAAGCTCTCTCCGCGTGAGCTGGAGATATGTTACATGATAAAGAACGGCATGCGGTCGAAAGAAATCGCCGAGTTCCTCAATATTGCGCCAGCCACAGTCAACAAGCATCGGGAGATAATCCGCCGGAAGTTCGAGCTTGTGGGCAGCGAGGATAACCTGGCCTCATTTCTGCAGGGAGTGGAATAGTACTTTTCCTTTCATTCATTATTTATCTCCGCGGCCATACCCATAATCACCTCTATTGAATTTTTACTATAATCAGGTTTTTTCAAGCCTAAGATATTCATTCGCAAAAAAATCGAGACATCAATCTAATAATCTACTTTAAGATTTCATATTTTCTGAGATTTCCTCAGTGCGTATTTTGGATACGGATTTTTTAAGCATTTAAGTCATATTGATCTTTGCTTAGAATTGATTAAATATACACTTAGATATTTTGATCAGTTTTACTAAAAGGGCGGCTAATTTTCAATTAGGATTACAACTGAGGATTAGGCAAGACACCTTTCAGCAATTGGATGAACTTCCTGCCGGACTTACGGAAGGAATACCGCCGCGGGGTCATTGCCTCAAAAAAGAAAAAATTAAACCTAAGAAACGAGGTAAACATGACGGTAGATAGGTCCATAGACCTGGACGAGATGGTGATCCAGCTCAGCCACTGGAAGAAGGAGATTGCTGAACTGAAATCCCAGTCAGCGTTTTCGGGAGGTAAAAATCTTGAAGAGGTCTGCACCAAAATCGGGGAACTGCAGAGAATTATTGAAGACTTGAAGAAAAAGGCGGTGATGCTGAGGTGGCAACAGGTGAAGAGGCTCAATGATCTTGGGAATCAAATCGAGACCGCGGTTTATGATCTGGACCAGCTTTTACACAGCACCATAGCCAAGTTCGACCGAAACTCGAGAAATTATCTGCGCAAAAGCGGCTGAAGGTAAAGTTTAAATCTGATCATGCACCCGCATATGTTGATCGCTATAGAACGTGGATTCGTAGTACTTGATTGCGGTCAGTAAAAGAGTAAGAAGGAGGAACAAATGAAGAACATTATGATAAGACCCCAGAACTGGTACACATTCCTGAGGTATTTTTGCACCAAGTGCAGTGATAATCTGGTATCCATCGAGATTGAAAAAAACGGTGTGAAGAAGACCATGCGGGAATATGCCAGGTTGAAAAACATTGCCCAGGATTTTGACTCGGAAAAGAGAATAAATATTGCAGTCGTGGATTCACTCGGCATAACCTCTGAACACAACATAGATAAGGTAAAGAGCATCTATTTCGATGATTACCGTGCCAACGATTTTGACACCTTGAAGATAGACTCCTCCGACGGCAGATCGACGTATCTGAAGATTTACAGGGCCGGATCGTAGAAAGAAAGCGTAATCAGGAAATAAGCTGCTTGTCTGTCTTAATGCTGTTCCGGAATTTAGACTGAATCAAAATACACCACTTGCATCAAGTGTACTGGAGGTACTAAGAATCAGGCACAAATATAATTTACGCTGCTTATTCTGTTGACACTAAAAGTCGCTTCTTGATTCTATCAATATTGACATCCGTAATCCATACATCAAAATTCCCGCTTCGGGTGCTTGTGAAGGCTATCCTCTTTCCGTCAGGCGACCAGCTCGGGCATTCATTATGACCGGGGTGAGAGACAATCAGCGGCATGGTCTTGCCTCCTTCTGCAGGCATGACCCAGAGTTCCAACTCATTCTCTTCCATCGCCGCATAAATTATTAATGATCCATCGGGAGATAATTCAATGTATCGGTATAAACCTTGATGATGTCCATTAATCTGCTTTTTTTCTTTTCCATCAGAGGAGATTTTCCACATGGCCGACTTTCTGGATTCCCGATCCATAAGTGCAATCAAGATATGTTCTCCATCCCGCGACCAGCAGCCTGGCATGGGAATCTTTCCATCCATACGAAAAATCTTTTTTATCGCACCCGTCTTGATATCGGCAACACAAAGATTCAAAGTCGCTCCAGCTATAAAGGCAATCTTTGATCCATCCGGCGACCAGCAAGGCAACCCTCCATTCATGATACCTATCGAATCCGGGATAATGCTTAAAGGTTTTCCACCATCGGCCGGGATCATTTTTATGCTTTTGCCGAAATCGCCATCAAAGACGATAAAGCGACCATCCGGGGACCATTTAGGATGTTCTGCTACTCCTGAAAATATCTGCTCTTCCCTACTGCCGTCGGGAACAATCCTCCATATACCGTTTTTACCGGCAGAATCATTATGCGAGATAGATGAATAGATTAGGAATTTTCCATCCATGACGGAAAACCATCCGGCCCGGGATTTGAAGTCAGCTGAATAGGTATAGATTCGTCCTGCCCCAGTGCATAGGGAATGCAAATGAGTATTGCAACAGATGCAAAAATCAGACAGGGCAGTGCATTTGTTTCTTGCTGTAATTTATTCATACACTTCTAATCCATGTTTATTCAGAAGCCAAACTTAACGGTCGGTCGGGCTGGAGAAGTGCATCTGCACTATTAGCCAGCGGCCGTCGCGCTTTTCAAGAACGCCAGTCCAGCGCACATCCTCCCAGTTGGCCGGCTGACCGCGCCATTCATTGAAATCATCCAGTCGGGCATGGTACCAGGCGACATCTCCGGACTGCGAGATATTGATTACAAGATCCCTGATTTCATAGCCAACCGCTTTAAAATCATCCAGCATGAAAAAATTTTCGGTCAGATCGACAAGTGCCTTGTAGCCATGAACGGTGCCGTCATCCCTGGGAGAAAACCAGAAAAGCTCGGGATCATCAGCAAAGCAACTAAAGGACAATTCCTTGTCTTTTGTCGCTGCCCATCCTATGCTGTTATGTATGACCTCTTTTATTGCCGCCCTGTCAGCTTCAATGTCTGATTTTTGTGTCATCTGCCCGCATCCTCCTGCCAGAATTGAAAATAGAACCACCAAAGAAAGGTATATACTTCTTTTCATGACCTCTCACTTTGCCTCGCGATAAAGTTGGCTTATTGCGTTTTTATCCTAAGAATCATTATTCCATGTATTAGACTACTTAAATAAATCCTCCAGAGTCAACGTCAGCTTTTTGATTTCGCCGCCGCGGACCACATCGAAAGTCAGTTCAGTACCCGGGTCTTTGCGAAGGAATTTCTTGACCGCCGAAATTCCGCCCAGATCATCGACCTCGACATCATTCACAGCAAGAATGATGTCATCCGCTTCAATTCCGGCTTTAGAGGCGGGCGTATCATGCGCGACAAAGATAACCTGCAAGCTGTCTCCCTCATTGTTTGCAAGCTGCATGCCGCTGTTATCTTCCGGAAAATCTGTGTCGAAGTCATCTCCCCTTTCGACAATTACCTGCTCTCGTTCGTAATCCAGATAAAG
>JAABVY010000054.1:5170-15449 GCA_011777135.1 Candidatus Zixiibacteriota bacterium
CGGATGTGATCCCCCCGCGCCGTGACCGAGCCAGTCGACACCGGAAGCATCCAGAAGACCATGTTCTTCCGCATAGGGATAATGGTAGCTCATACCTCCTGCGCCGAGGTCCAGCGACCAGAGGCCGACATACTCATCGTCAACAATAACCGGAAGCTCGAGCATATTGCGCTGAGAGATCGGCGTGGAAAGCACAACTCCGTCTCCCTGGTAACTGAAACTGTCAGGGTGATAAAACGACAGCATTTCGTTGGCATAGTCAACCTTTGTAACGACACGTGAGAGGAAATCATAACCGAGAATCCCCACTACCTCCATGCCCAGCCAGCGCCTGAAAAGCGGTGCGATCTTGATCGAGGCTACACTTTGCTCATCAAATTCTAGACCGGGCAGGCTGAATGCGGGAAGCGTGGTAAATGAGACATCGACAAGTTTGCCTGCCCCCTGTCCCTTCATCTGCCCCTCGAGCTCGAGCCCCAGCTCTCGGGCAAAATCCTCATCTATGACTGAAGCGCTGGCGCCGGTATCCAGAATCCATAATTTTGTCTTGCCGCCGACTTCCACAGGAAGATAAATATGATGGTCGATATATCTGAAAGGGATATCCTCGGCCGACTTTCCGTTTGTGAAGCGGAAATCCTCAACATCCGTGGAAGGCGGCTCGAACAGTGCCGGATCGATCGGCACATTGATTTCGACCCTTGTGAAGTTGACAATGGACTTCATGCCGCTTGGGGATTGAATCGATCTCTGCATGAAGGCAAACGGCACACCGTCGACATCACGATAATCCGAGTACCATGTTCGATTTTCCCCTTCAGGAGAGAATGCAACTGTCTTGAGCAGCATAAAACTGCTGGTGTCGTAATATTGATTGGAGTAATCCTCATTTATATTATTGGCGATTTTAACGACATAACAGTCGGAGCCGGAGGCAGTATCGAGACCCTCATAGCTGAGATTAAAGACTTCAGAGTTCGGATCAAGGTGATCGTATTCGGCTAAGAGGATTTGCAGCTGGCGCTGATCCAGCGTCCTGGCATCATTGTGGATTTGAAGTTTATCGTTCTGATCGACCGTCCAGGCAAATTCGCCGTTATCACCCGATACTTGTGTTATGATTTTCAGATCGACCTCCTGGCGGCTCTTTATGGGGCTTTCTGACCACTGTTCAAAGCTACCTTCCAGGCCGGTACCCTCCAGGCCGGTACCTTCCAGCACCAGTTCACCTTCCAGGTGAGATGTTTCCTGGGCTTTCAACTTTTCCAGTCCGCCCATTGCTTCGTAATGGCGATTGAGGATTTCATAGGAATCGGTCAGGCTTTCGCCCGGCAAGCTGCCTGCAGCAGCAAGCAGGAACAGCAGTATCATGAAATTTCGCAAGGGATTACTCATTACACACCTTTCCTATTCTTATTTATATTATATAACCTAATTCTACGGGACGTCCGAATGACAGATTCACCACGGCTTACCGTGAAATATAATATCGTATAGGATTTTAGAAAAGTGTTTTAATTCGTTACTTAAGTTCCTTATGCCATGACTCCAAAAGGTCATAGTTCTCAAATCCCGCCGATCTATACAGGGCATGGGTGGCTTCGTTCCATGACCCCACAAATGCTCTAGTTGCTCCCATATCTCTTAAACGCCGCAACCCTTCATGCATGATAGCCTTGGCCAGACCACTTCTCTGGTGCGCCGGTGAGGTGCCCACCGGTTCAAATGCACCAGTGCGGTTGACATCATCAAACCAGACTGTCGAAAATGCTGCAAGTTCTCCATCAGGAGCTACCGCCACCAAATCTAAATCACGGCGATAAAGCGGCGCCCTCATAATATTGAGATACCATTGCCAGCCCTCATAAGCCTCATCCGGCTCATAGGGATGGAATGCTTTCCATGATACCCAGCTGCGTGCAGGAAGTTCACCTTCATTGCCGAGAGATCTTATTTTGTATCCATCAAACAGCTCCACATCCGGGATTGGCTCATATAGATCGCGATACCTTTGATAATCTGCTTGGGGACCTTTTATATAATCTCTTTTTGACAAGATTTGCTGCCTTTGAATATCGTCATGAAGAGCCCAAATATGCAATCTTCTCCTTCCATTCGCGGATTTTGTGGTCAAGTTCTTTTCGGCTGCTTCAACCATCTCCTCCTCGAGCTGTCCGGATCTGTAATTAGGATCCACCTGCAAAAAGACACTGCCTGGGGCTTCCCTGTTAAGCACTGCGCCCAGTTTTCCATCCGGCTTCTCCCAGAGAAAAACATCCGTTTCCAATCTGCCATGTCCCATATTTTCGACACCATGCCAGCGCCAGTAATCAAAGCGGTAAACCTGCCAGGAGAATTCACGATAATCATTGGATCGGAATATCTGGCGTAAGAATTCTCGGATCCTCCAATAATCGCGGTCATCCTGATATCTGCGCATTTTCATTTTCATTAAACCTCGATTTCCGATTCCAACCAATAGCTATTTTGGGAAACCGGTTAAGTTGACATAATGGAAGCTACTCGAGAATGACTATTCCTGCATGGCCTGTCCGATAAGATCGAGAATGCCGGCAATGTAATTGCTATTAATGTATATATCATCGTCGCCGGTAACGACAATAACAAGATTCAGCACAGGCGGGACAAAAATGTGCTGCCCGCCCCATCCCATGGCATAGGGCATATAAAATGGATTTCCCTGACCGTCAGTGACAGTCGCCATCCACCACTGATAACCGTAGCCACGGCCATCCCCGAATTCTGTGTATGGCTGGAGAGACTCGTCCACCCACCAGCCGGGAACGATAGTATCGCCATCCCATACTCCATTTTGCGAATACAGCCAGCCGAATTTGGCCATATCTCGCGGCTTCATTCTAATGCCATTCCCGGTCACAGGATTGCCTTTGGGATCATAGCGCCAGGTACAGGTCCCGATCCCGATCGGATCGAAAAGCCTCTCTCTCGCATACGACTCCACAGATTGTCCTGTGCTCTTTTCGAGAACTATAGCCATAAAACCTGAGAGCCCGGTGTTGTAGGCAAAGGTATTACCCGGCTTTGATGTCATCGGCCTGTCAAGAGTGAATTGAATCCAGTCGTCAGTAGCGACCATCTGGGTATAGCTGTTATGCACGCTTCCGTATGGATAGGAGAATTCGTCCCATGCAAAACCGGCCGTCATTGTCAGAAGGTGCTCAATCATCAGGCTTTCCCTGCCGAGGCTGTCCATCATAGTAGGCGGATAGCAGTCATAGTCTTCCAGGTAATCCAGAAGATGAGCATCTGCACCGGGAATATGTCCCTCACCTATGGCGATGCCGATCAGGGCTGAAGATATACTTTTGGTGCATGAATAAATGCTCACTGCATCATGGCGGTCATTGCCTCGGAAGTATTCTTCATAGATCAGATATTTGTCGCGTACAATAAGCACACTGGTGACCCGTCCGAGATACCCGGAGGCAAGGTGTTCGGTTAATGTATCCAGCAGGTCGGGATCGAAGCCATATTCCTCCGGAGGAGCGGTAGTCCATTCAAAGCCATTGGAAGGGTCAGGACCGGTGGAATTATCTGAGCCGCTGCAGCTTAAAAAGACGCTGAGGATGATCAGCGCAGGGATTATTGTAATTGGAATTTGACACGCTTCAATGCCATTTCCTGTTCGGTTCGGCAGCAACTTGACATTTCGCTTAACAAACATATAAACACCCCACAAATATGAAATTGAGATCCATAAAATAGAGTACGACCAGTAAGAAATATTGTTACAAATTATTAGTAAGAGCTTACACAAACGTGTATTTTGGTGAAGATAAATATTCCTTTGATCAATATTTGCAGACTGCAGGACGATATGATTCAAAATATGATTGACAAAATATCTATAGTGGATTAAAATTATCCATAATTACTATCAAGCTACGGGGAGTATGTATGAGCGATCTTTATAAAAAAATCATCTGGAGCCAATTCGGGGCGGCAATAGATACGCTGGAGAACGCAATTCGGGCATGTCCCGATGATCTCTGGGGCGACGGTAACCGCAAACCGGAATTCTGGTACATCGCCTACCACACAATCTTTTTTCTGGATTATTATCTGTCGAGGCAGAATGAGGATTTCAGACCTCCCGAGCCATTCACATTAAGCGAACTGGATCCCTCCGGGGTTATGCCAGATCGGGTCTACAGCAAAGATGAGCTGCTGGGATATCTCAAGCATGGCCGACAGAAAGCACGGGCAACTATTGAAAATATGACCGATGAATGGACTGCCCTGAAGTATAAATTCGTGAATGTTTCTCTAAGCCACGGCGAATTGCTTCTGTATATAATGCGGCATCTTCAGCATCATGCCGCACAGCTTAACTTGATCCTGAGGCGGGAAACCGATTCAGCTCCCGGATGGGTTTTCACTGCAAAGGAGCCAATGGGTTTATAACCACATAAGATTAGAAAGATTTCGATTCCAGCATACTTTTTATTCCAATATGTGTCTGAGATTACACAGTCTATACGCTTACTGATTCGACCTGCAAACTACATCCTATTATTTATTAACGACTTAAGCTTCATGGCATACCTCTTGCTGATTCACTGTTTGGTTAGAAAAAATATCAAAGGAGGAAGCTATGGGATCAAGATCACACACTTTCAATCGTACTCATCTACTTATTACTATGGCCGCCATATTAATCCTGCTCATACAATTTCTGCTCTCAGGAAAAGAATGCAAAGCCGAATCCGATAAAATTCCTAATGTTGAGCAAATACTTGAGAGATATGCTGAAGCGATGGGCGGACGCGAGGCGATCGAGAAACTCTCGACAAGGATTTGCACCGGTAGAGTAATTACCGACCTCAGCACCCGGGAGCATCCAATCTACGAATCGGGATATTTTGAGGCATATGCCAAAGTACCCTCGAGCTATTACACAAAAACGTGGTCAGACCAGGGAAATTACATCCGGGCTTATGATGGTAATGAAGGCTGGATTAGTGACAAGTGCGGTGTCAAGCCGGACAAGAGCGCTGAAAAACGGAGGCTGGATTGGCTTCTAAATCCCCAAAATGCGCTTCGCATCAAAGAATATTTTCCTGATTTGAGAATGCAGGGAACTTTAGTGGTACATGATCATGAAGTATATGCTCTCGAGACTTCTGCTCTTCACCAGCCGTTATTCTTTGATGTTAATTCGGGTCTCCTGATTGGATTCGGTTACAACTGGGAGATTCATGATTACCGCGAGGTTGACGGCGTCTTGTTTCCTCATAGAATCCATCTCAGCCGCAAGGGGGGATCAACTGTCTATGAATTCGAAACAGTTGAGAACAATAAGNNTGATTATACGAAAGTATATAGAGAGCCTTTAATTACAAAATGACATGAGAAGAATGATATCGGTATATATCTGAAGAAATAAAATGAATGCATGACAAGGCAAAATTTGAAGAGGTATTACTTGAGAATACTATAGGCGAACTTTAAACGCTATGGTGTGGGCCCATGCAATTGTCTGGCTTCTGCTTTTGAATGGTCTCAGCGTACAAGGCGCCTGGGACCAGCTGATGACCGTCAGCGAACAGGTTGCTTTAGGCCACTACCCAAATCACATCAAGCGGGATTCAGTCAATGCGGATGACGGAATCGCCGGAGAATATTATTATTACAGGTTTTTGCAATAACTTCTTTAGGAAAATTAGAGCTATCCTATGTTTCATTAGCCCTTGGGATCAATATTATGATTCATTGAAAACAGATTTTCGGGATCATATATCTTTTTCACCTCCAAGAGCCTATTATAAGCAGGGCCATAGGCTGTCCGCAGCCTATCTTTTTCATCCTGGGTGAGGAAATTTATATATGCCCCGCCTGTGGCATATTTAGAAGTGCTGTCAAAAAAGTCTCTCATGCTTTCAATGCATTTACTATCATCATGGGGATCATCCCATCTCCCGTGCATGTTAAGAATGAAATTATCCTTGCGATGGAAGTATGCCGTTTCATCCTGGGGAACACGACCCACAGCCCCTCCCAGCAAACCGAAAAATAACTCACTTTGGGCAGACGGTAACCTTTTCGTGAATTCCACGGCGGCTTCAATAATTTCATCCTCCAAATTGGCAAAATTATGAGTTTTCCAGTAATTCCGAGCACCAGGGGTCAGAAGCGGATCAAACGCCCGTTGCCACAAGACATACGGCATCACATCAACCTGCTCACCTAAAACTTTGCCGAAATTTTTGACCGGCTCAAGTATCTTTTTTCCTTCCTCCGGATCACCCGCATGAAACAATGCAAAGACAAGGACTTCTTTTCCATGAACACTTTGCGGCAAAAAAGGAAGCGGTGGCGCCTGACGCAATACTCCCCATACAGCGGTATCGTCTCCAATCGTTTCCAAGAAAGCGCGATATTTCTTAAGAGCTTCAACAGCATCATCTATTCCATAAAAAACCAAACCACAGAGCTGTTCTTTTCTGACCTGATGAAGCTGAAACTCAAAACGCGTCACAATTCCGAAATTTCCGCCCCCGCCGCGCAATCCCCAGAACAGATCGGGATTCTTATTTTTGGAGGCGGTAATAAACCTTCCATCTGCAGTGACTACATCAGCCGCCAGCAGATTGTCGATTGTCATGCCATACTTTCTGGATAGCCATCCAAACCCTCCCCCCAGCGTCAATCCGGCAACACCAGTTGTGGAGTTTATTCCAAGGGGAGTTGCCATACCAAAAGCCAGCGCTTCGTGATCAAAATCGGCCAATGTCGCCCCCGGTTCAACATGAGCGATACGCTTCTCTTGATCAATTCGCACAGAGCGCATCTGCGAGAGGTCAATCATAAGGCCATCATCGCAAACCGCGCTTCCGGCAATGTTGTGCCCCCCTCCTCTAATGGCAAGATGCAGAGCATTATCACGTGCAAAGTTAACTGAGCTAATGATGTCGGCAACTCCTTTACACTGGACAATGTAAGCGGGCCTGCGGTCAATCATCGCATTCCATATACTTCGTGCCTCATCATAACCGTCATTTCTGGGCTGAAGAAGTTTTCCTCTCAAACCTGCTTCGAAAATCTTCAGATCCTCACTACTGATAGAACTGGCTTGATCCCTTTTCCTGAATTTCTTAACCGGCCCCATGCTTTTCTCCTGTTTAATGTTATTTGCCATGATTACAAACGGTAATCTTTTTTACCAATATAACCCGTTTGCATGACCAGGGCAACATAATTCCGATATTTTTTATCTTCTTTTATTTAAGATCTAGGCCAGTTAGATATGATTTCAGTGCAAGAAATCACAAGCTGTTGTACCCCAATGTATTAATTTTACATCCTTGAGCTTGTTAGCTCAACGTCGGCACGAGACCATGCCTCTTGAAATCTGTCGTACACTGTTTGCGCTTCAGAATCCTTCCCCTGTGCTTTCAGGGCCTGGTAAAGTCCGAACAAAGACCAGCCATTATCCGGCCATTCTTCGAGATCACGGCGATATGCCTGTTCTGCTTCCCGGGCATTTCCAGCCTCCAGTAAAATCGCGCCAAGGGTCTGACGGACCGGGGCATACCAGGCTGGAGGTTCATGATAACCAAGACTGTGCTCCAGGTCCACAGCCTCACGCAAAAGCTCAATCGCTCCCGTATAATTACTTTCCGCGGCCCAGATTTCTGCATTCAAGACATTAATCGCTATCTGTATGACATTTCCAGTAGTATACACGCCCCAGACCCCCATGGACCTCAGGGTTTCCTGATTATTCATTTGTTTCAAAGCATCGAGTTCCTGCTGGGCACTTTGTAAATCACCACTGCGGACATATGCAAGCCCGCGTGCGTAATGCCATATGGCGACAGGAAAAAGCAATTCGTCATCCGGTTCCGGCTCGTCGAGAATATCATCCCACATTCCAAAACGCGCCATTGCCAGATATGGCAAAGCATAATGCTCATAAAGCGAGCCATAGCCGGGCTGATACAGAAGGTCCTCAATTATATAATCTTTGGTTATGTTGGCCGCTTCCAGACATTTCTGACCGCGCCCCTCCATCGATGAAGTGAACCACAGAAAATGGGAGTTGTGCGGCATATAGGAAATACGGTACATACCATGGGCGCCGTGTTGATTCAAGTAGCGCTGATCGGCCTCGACAGCTTTCTGATTTGCGATTGAACCATCAGCAAATCTCCCAATGTGTATATAGATATGCGATGGCATGTGTACGAGATGGCCGATACCAGGTACAAGGCCGCGTAATCTGTCGGCGCTGGCGACGCCCCACTTGGGGTGTTCCATCTCAACCAGGTGAATGTAAAAATGGTTCAGGGCTGGATGCTGAGGGTATTTTTTCAAAGCCGTCTCCAGCGTGGAAAGTACCTCCCCCGCTGTGCTGTTTGGCTCACCGTTATCGAGCCAGTAATTCCAGGCTGTGGTAACCATTAAGGCCTCGGCGAATAAAGCCTGAGCATCCGGATCATCCGGATATTTATTTGCCAATTCCCTCATCGCATCGGCATAATCTCGATCCAGTTGCGAGCGGTCTGGGGGAGGATTTTCTTCATAGCGGCTTGCCAGGGCGTCGATATAGTCCTTTTCTCTCTGGGTAACATTCGCTGACAGTTCCTGCGCCTTCTGGATGGATTCCCAGACCACCGGCAGACTTGCTGCAGACATTCCGGCATTGATATTAGGACCGAAAGTCAGGGCTTCACCCCAGTATGCCATGGCGCAGTCGGGATCAAGCCGCTGGGCCTCTCGAAATGAGCGTGCCGCCTCGGCATGATTGAAGCCGTAGTGAAGTATCAGTCCCTGATCGAAGTATCTTTGTGCCAGGGTATCATCAGTTGTAATCTCATGATGGTGATCTCCCATACCCTCCAGCAATGGAGCTATGGGTTCGTCTTGAGCCTGCAAAACTGATACAGCCCCCAGTATAATTACTAATATTGTGTATCGCTTTATAGCAATCATAAAGCGCCTCCTTTTTGATTATGATCATCTATATTAAAGAAATGTCTGGCCGAGAATAATGTTCCGCTCCAGAGAGTGATTGAATTATAATATACATCAGGCCAGATCGAAAACCAGAACTTCCGCTTTATCCAGGGCTGTAATCTCTATTCCCGTTTCATCACTGACAGATGCCCCGTCACCTTGCGATAGTTCTATATCATTGAGTTTAATTTGGCCTCGGGCCACCTGTATCCAGAGATGACGTTCCTTTTTGACGGGAATACGCATTGAGCCATCAGTTTCCAGGATTGTCGAATAAACGTGGGCGTCCTGATTGATTTTGATCGAGCCTTCACGTCCGTCTCCGGACGCAATCAGGCATAGCCTGCCCAACTTCTCCTTGTTTGAGAACTTTTTCTGTCCATACACCGGCTCAATTCCTCTTTTATCAGGAACTATCCAGATTTGCAAAAAATGAACCTCTTGCTCATTCGACGGATTAAACTCACTGTGAAGAATTCCCCTTCCTGCGCTCATATACTGTACATCGCCGGGACGAATCACAGAACCGGTACCGGTGCTGTCCTTGTGTTCAAGTTCCCCTTCCAGCACATATGAGATTATTTCCATATTCTGGTGGGGATGAGTTCCGAAGCCCCTGCCGGGCTTCACCCTGTCCTCGTTTATGACACGTAACGACCTGAATCCCATATAGCGTTCATCATGATAAGTGTTGAATGAGAACGTGTGATATGTATTCAGCCAGCCGTAATCGGCATGACCTCTTTCTTCGGATTTTCTAATATTTATCACCAGTAGCTCCTTTTTTGTTTATCTAAATACAAATACTATAACAGTGATCTTTGAAAAAAGATTGTTTCTGTATTCTTTTTTTTGTGGGCTTTTTTCAATAGACTGTCAATTTTCGTCATGGAAAATGCAATGTTGCCGATATAAACAGTCGATTATGCTTGCGGAAGTAATATACTCCTCTATATTATTAATGAAGCTGATTTTCTGACCACAATTGCTTTGCCGGGAGGAAATTCGGTAACTACTTCATAATAGGAGGTTATCAATGAGCGCTCTTGGCAAAATCTCAGTTATCGTAACATTCTACATGCTTTTCATATCCATGGTTATCGCCCATGCCCAGGATGCGGGTATACCGGATACGGTCCGTATTGAAGATGCGGTGGGGAGTTTTGATTATGAGTATCCATTACCGTTCGCTGTTTCCGTATCGGTATTTAACGACAACGATTTGAATAGCATCATTATACCGCTCTTAGTTGATGGTTACTCAGGATGGGCACGCTTC
>JAABVY010000054.1:15490-15737 GCA_011777135.1 Candidatus Zixiibacteriota bacterium
TCTCCTCTTGTGGAACGGATCTGCGCACGGTGGATTCTTTGATCCTACAATTTGAAGTGGGCTCGGGCAATGCCCTGACTACAGGAGATGGAAAGATATGTGATTTATGGTTCCGGCCTAATTACGGCGGCGGAGTTTCGATCGATAGTCTCCATGATTCACCCTATGGGAGCCTGGCCCTGAGTACATCAGGCGGAAGCTTTATCCCTCAGTTCCAGGAGGGCATGCTTGATATATCATGCGCCTA
>JAABVY010000054.1:15786-15963 GCA_011777135.1 Candidatus Zixiibacteriota bacterium
CGGCTTTGATTTCACTGATCCATGGCATGCTGATGTAAACTGCGACCGCTATACGGACCTTCGCGATGCAATCAACCTGTACGACTATATTTTTCAAGATAGTTCAGATATATTATGCAACTGTGGCAGTTACAATGCACCCATATACAATGATCCCGGAAAACCGGATACAGTCTG
>JAABVY010000220.1:0-1719 GCA_011777135.1 Candidatus Zixiibacteriota bacterium
TCGGGACGCTGGAAGGGCCAGGCCAGATAAAACTGGCCCACAAGATATCCGAAGAAATTCACTCTTGCGGCCACACCGGCGCTGAATACCGGCACACGCTCGGTGGTGCGTTCGGCCCATTTCAATTCCGGCTCCACACCCTGACTCCAGGCAACACCGCCATCGAAAAAGGCGGTCAATTCAGTCGGCAAGGACGAGAAATTAATCAAGCCATACTGCTGATTTCCAAACAGGGGCAAGCGCAGTTCGGCATTGAACACTGCAATGCGCGAGCCAATCAGGCGGTCAATTTCAGCACAGCCCTCCGAGCCATCGGTTGATGTGCACTCAGATACATCAAATGACCCAATCGAGTAACCGCGCACCATTGTCTCAAAGCCGAGAAACAACTGGTAAAGCCTGTCGCTGTCGGCATCATCGAGATATCTTCCGAGGTGATAGCCCCTGAATGCCAGAGTCAGAGGAGACATGAAGAAATAATGTCTGTAATCCGCCAGCACTGTCAGGTAAGTCNNAATGAATAGTCTCCGACATAGGCTACCGATGTCTGTGAGAGATGGAGTCCTTTAGGAGAACTGATATCTGTGGTTTCATCTTCTATTACCGTGCCCCCGGCAAATAGCACACGTTCCCGCTCGGTATCATAGCCGACATGTGTATAACCGGTTGAAAACTCCAGCCTTCTGTTTGTCGATAAGGGGTATTCCGCTTGAGCCGCTATTCTATCTATAAAAACCCGTTGACGGATCAATGTCAATTCATTTGCAACTATGGTCTCACCGTTCACAGTAACCGTATCGGTGCCGGTGAAGAATCTTGCTGTCAGGTAAGGGATATGTCCGACCGCACCCCCCCAGTTGAGGCGATTGTCACGATTCTGGTAGACTACCTGTGCTCCCAGATCCTTGAAACCGCCGTTAACCTGGGCTGCCACAGTCAGCCAATGATTGCCCAGAAGATCGCTGAAGATCAGGTTAATCGATCCTCCCAGCGAGGTTCCGAACCGATCGACTGTCGCTCCGATGACAGGCCTTCCGGCATAAAGCAGACCCAGCGATGGATCATAATCTGCTATTGAAAATCCGTCCCCATCCGGCAGACCATGCTGTTCTTCAGCAAGATACTCGGACACATAACTGTCCATGGTTCGGGGCGGAAGATCCGTATTGGCGGCAAGCTGGCCCGGTTCTGCCTGGTATGCCACACCGGGATTCGCATTTATATCGAGCCCATATATGTAGTAGTTTTTATTCTCAAAGACAGAATAAACCGCCATACCCGCTTCCTGTGAAAGCGACATAGCCGGTGAAAGCTCGGTCAGGCCGCTTATACCGGTGGCGTAATTAGTGAGANNTGATCTGCAAATGAATAACGGTACAAATCGCTGAAGCCATCGGGATCGGCAACAAAATATAAATCATTGCCGTCTGCGGAGAATTGCGGATTTATATGCTTGGCTTCGTCCGAAATCGCTATCCTCTCGACACTTCCGTCTGTCATATCCATCAATGCTATGCTCACCGGTTCGAATATCAATTCTTCAAAATCCGTACCCGGTCCCCGGTGGGTGACAAATGCCAGTGTCTCACCATCAGGTGACCATGCCGGCTGCATTTCGAAATAACGGTCATCAGTAAGTTGCTCGAAATTGTTTTGATCGAGATTATATATATAAAGGTCACTGATTCCACCGGAGGTTCCGGTCATTGCTATCCGATC
>JAABVY010000220.1:1799-4995 GCA_011777135.1 Candidatus Zixiibacteriota bacterium
CGAATTTTTTGCTGTCCGGCGACCAGGCTCCGGCCGAACTCATAAAACGCAATGCATCAAAATGAGCGTCGGTATTGGAGCTTACCAGTTCATCGATAAATTCTCCAGTTTGCGCATCAACCAGATACAGGTCTATAGAAAAAAGATCCCTTTGCGACAGAAGAGCAATGTATCTTCCATCGGGACTGATTACTGGAGAGAGATTTGTTCCATTATCATCTTTTACGATTGCTTTTCCAATATCTCCTGGCCTGGTTTTACCCTCGATTTCCGGCCCGAAACGAGCAATTGTAGCATTTTTCCACTCGATCGCGACTGAATCCGGGGTGGCTCCGAGGACTTCTCTGAATCCCTTGTTCCAACCCTGAGTCAGGATCGCCCGGAAAAGCTCCGGCACCGCCATATCACCCCATTTTCCGGCAATATAGGCCCAGACCGCATGCCCGAAACGGTAGGGGAAGTATTCACGGTTTCGAATCAGCTGGCTCATGCTCGGCAGGTCCTCATACAGCACTGCATCACGCATCCACATGGCAGTCAAAGCATCCTGCCGTCCCAGTGACAGGTATTCCGACATACCTTCCACAAGCCAGAGCGGAAGCCTTGCGGATTGTGAGATACCGCCCCGGGTTTTCATGATATCGTACTGAAAGGCATGCACCAGCTCATGCCCGATAACATGATTGTTTTCCGCATAATTGCCGGTCAACGGAATCACCACCCTGTTCTTCAAACCTTCCGTAACACCGCCTACGCCTTGCTGGATAATTCCCGGTATAACGTTAGTCTGCTGAAAATCGGCATGATTGGCGTAGAGGATTAAGGGTTGCATATTTTTTATATNNNNTTGAAAAACGTGTATACCAGCGTTCGACCATACGGGCGGCATCCGAGGCGGCAGTCTTTTCGGCGGGATAATGATAGACTTTGAAATTCTCGGTTTCGATATAATCGAAATCAAAGTCTTCGTACTGGATCTTATTGCGCCCGAAGTACTGGGCATATATGGTATCGATCTGGGACAAATCGATCATAATAAATACCAGGAAGATAAATATTGTCAGAGTTGCTATTTTTTTCGCGTTCATCGGGTGACTCCTTTTATTAGAGCAAGTATTGCCTTTGTATCGATTGTGGCAAATGCAAATTTGTATAATGAAATATCTCACATATACCGGATTAATACAATACTAATTAATCACATAGGCATTGCGTAATACGCCTACGGAAGATTTTGGGAGAATATTTTCAGTTTTCAGAAGTGTGCATGGCGGGTGAAAAGTCTTAATTCCGCAATTTTATTTGCTCTGATCGAATCTACCTGAAATACCGCTGCGTGATCGGCATGCGGCGGTCGCGGCCAAAGGCCTTGGGGGTAATCTTGACGCCCGGCGGGGACTGGCGCCGCTTGTATTCGGCCAGATCAACCATCCTTATGATACGGTTTACAAGTTCCTCGTCATACCCGCGATCTATGATCTCCTTTTGGCCCCGGTCCTGCTCGATGTATAATTTCAAAATTGGATCGAGAATCTCGTAGGGCGGAAGGCTGTCGGTGTCCTTTTGATCGTGACGAAGTTCAGCGGATGGGGCCTTTTCCAAAATCGAACGCGGAATAACCATCCGTTTTTCCTTGCGGTTATAATATCGTGCGAGCTTGAAAACCTCGGTTTTATAGAGGTCTTTTAGTATTGCGAAGCCTCCGGCGGTGTCGCCGTATAGCGTTGAATATCCTACTGACACCTCGGATTTATTGCCGGTCGTTAAAACCAGCCATTTGAATTTATTCGAAAGCGCCATCAGGATATTACCGCGGATGCGTGCCTGCAGATTTTCCTCGGTAATATCTTCCTTAAGACCTTTGAAACTCTCTTTCAGCATCTCCTTGTAACATTGGAGAGTATCGTCAATCGTAAAAACCTGAAGGGGTATACCCAGATTCTTGGCCAGTTTTTTGGCGTCCTTGGTCGATTGCTCCTGGGTGTATTCGGAGGGCATGAAAACCAGGTGCAGGCGTTCAGGTCCCACGCAGTCATAAGCCAGAACAGCGGTCACCGCTGAATCGATTCCGCCAGAAAGCCCGACCACGACCTCAGAGAAACCGTTCTTCTGAATATAGTCAGAAGTCCCAAGTATAAGTGCTTTGTAAATCTCTTCCTCGCGCGAGGGAGGCGGATTGATAACAGATTTAATTCGCTTATTTCTCCCGGCGCTTTTGAAATCGGGCAGCTTTTTGATCTCCACCGGCGGTATCTGTTTGGGAACAGTTATCGTAAATCGTTTGGCTTCAGATTCCGAGGGATCGATTTCGGCATAAATCATGTCCTCCTCGAACAATTTACCCGAGGCCAGCATCTTGCCTTCCGGATTGAATATCATCGAGTAGCCGTCAAAAACAAGTTCATCCTGCCCGCCAACAAGATTACAGTATGCCAAAAAGAGATGGCAGCGTTTCACGATACGCTCAATCATGGTCTCCCGGTATTTTTCCTTGCGGATTGTGTNNGCGGATTGTGTAGGGTGAAGCTGAGACATTAATAACCAGGTTGGCGCCATGCAGGGTCAGGATTTCCGTAGTGCCGGGAGTGACCCAGATATCCTCGCAGACATTCACTCCAAAACGCATGAAGCCCAGGTCGAATATAAAGGTTCCGTTACCGGGCGTGAAATAGCGCTTTTCATCAAAAACGCCGTAATTCGGGAGCATGAATTTATTGACCGAGGCGATAAGCTTATTTTTATGGATGACCGCAGCCGAGTTGTTCTTACTTCCATCGAAATCCGGATAACCGACCACCATGATGGGCTTTATCTTTTCCTTGACCAGCTTTTTCAGTGTCCTGGAGACATCCTGATTGAATCCCTTCTTCAGGAGCAAATCCTCGGGGGGATATCCGCTCAGGGCAAGTTCGGGGAACGCCACCAGATCGCATCCATTTTTCTCGGCTGCCCTGGCATAGGATATTATCTTCTCCAGGTTTTGATCAAGGGCTCCTACAGTGGAGTTGATCTGGGCCAGAGCTATGCGGAACTTCTTTTTCATAAACTGAAAAGATAACATTTTTGGTCATGTTGTCAAACATCAAAAAATAGCCGGAAATCGGTTGCGAACCATAATAGATTTGGTATATTGAAGGATTAAAGTGATATATTTCACAAATTATGAACTGGGATAATTTAGACGACAGCAGGTTCA
>JAABVY010000274.1:0-4828 GCA_011777135.1 Candidatus Zixiibacteriota bacterium
CACCCTGTCTATATCCTGAACCAGATGACCTTCCACTATGACCTTGCGGATATCAGCAAAAATCGAAGCCTGTATTACTCAGAAAAGCACGATAGCCTTATGTCCCAGTATTTTGATGATCCTGGATTTATTAGAGAAGATATGCTCAAAGAATATTATCGAAATTTGATCGAATTTCCGGCTGGCATACCGCTGTTCAAGCCAATCAGGCAAACAGCGGTATCAGCTCGTATTAAGAGCATTGAATTTAACGATCAGGGGCTGATCGACTTCTCCACCATCGAGATTGAAGATGAAACTCAAAGGTAAACTGTCATTATATTTTGTGCTGGCAACCGGGCTTCCGCTTATTGCCACAGTGCTGATCCTCTATTTCTATTTGATCGGCGGTCTGAGCAGAATAGAAAATGATAATATCCGCTCGGCGCTGAAAAGTATGAAAACTCATTTCGAACGCGAGGGCGACAATCTATCTCAGAGAGTGGCACGGGCGCTTCGGGCCGATGATTATCAGCTCTTGCAGATTCTCCTTACAAAAAATCGTCAGGGTCAGATTGACCAGAGTAAGCTGATCGACCTGACCGGCGAATACCAGAACCTTCTCAAATTGGGCTTCCTGGAAATAGTATCACCTGATGGAAATATTCTGGCATCCGGCATCCGCCCAACCGACTTCAATCGGCCGACCGACTTCGGATTCATTGATCAAATTCTTGAAAATGGTTCTGTAACCGGATTTACTTCATACAGGGTTGGTGAGGATAAATACCTGAGTTATATTAACGGCCAGGTTCTAACTTACAATGACTCAACAGTGGCGATTTTCATAGGCGGCATCTTTCTTGACGACTACTACCTGCGCGAGATGCAGCTGCCATATAATGTTCAATCAGCCGTGCTCTCCGGACGGGAGCTTTATGCCTCGACATTCGATCCAAATCTCAAGGAATTACTGAAACTGGAATTGAATAACAGGATGGCCGAGGAATTTACGGATGATTTCGAATTGGGCGAGGTGGATTATAATCCATACTACCAATTGCTCTATAGCCTCAATGAAGGTATCCGTTACCAGATTATGCTCCTCTATCCGCCCTCCTATGCCCGCCTCCTGACCGCCCAGAGTTTCCGGATTTATGCTGTGGTGGCAATTGCCGGAATCCTGATTGCGGGCCTTCTGGGATATGCTTTCGCACAGAAGCTCTCTGCGCCGATCCTGGAACTGGCTCGGGCATCAGAGAAAATTTCTCAGGGAAAATTCGACCGGAAGATAATCTGGTTCTCCAACGACGAGATGGGCACGCTTGTGGACGGCTTTAATGAAATGTACGACCGATTGAAAAGATCACAGCAAAAACTGATCCAGGCCGAGAAGCTGGCAGCATGGAATCAAATGGCGCGCAAGGTGGCACATGAGATAAAAAATCCGCTGACGCCTATAAAGATTTCAATCGAGGATTTGCGCCGCAGCTACCAGAAAAATGAAAAAGAATATAATCAAATTCTGGAAAACGCCTCTTCCACCATTATAAATGAGATTGATAAACTCAAACGCATTGTTGACGAGTTCTCATCATTCGCCAAACTCCCCTCCCCTGAACTGAAGCAAATAAAGGCAGTGGATTTAGTAAAAGATTCTTTGAAGCTTTATAATAATCTGATACAGGAAGGCCGGCTTATTATAAAGACAAAAGAAGACCCCGGCAATGTCCTGGCAGATAAAGGCCTTTTCTCGCAGGCATTGGTCAATATTGTCAAGAATGCAATAGAAGCCGATCCCGAGGGTACAATCGAGGTAACAGTCAGCCGTGAAGAAGATCAGGCTGTTATATCTGTCATTGATCACGGGCCGGGCATTTCGGAGAAAATCCGTGCCCAGATGTTCACCCCGTATTTCACCACAAAGGCTGGTGGAAGCGGGCTGGGGCTCGTCATTACGCAAAGAATTCTATTTGACCATGAGGCCGATATTTCCGTTAATAGTGAGGAAGGCAGAGGAACCGAATTTGTAATCAGAATGCCGGTGGTGAAATAATATGTCCGCTAAGATACTTATTGTCGATGACGAAGAATCTATCCTGAATTCCCTCTCAGGGCCGCTCGAGCGAGAAGGGTATGAAGTTATTACATGTGAAAATGCCGCGAGAGCCAAAAAGGAAAACGGCCGTGATGTTGACCTGTCGCTTCTGGATGTCTGGCTGCCTGACGGCGATGGGATCGAGCTTCTGGAGCAGTTCAAAAAGCTGTATCCACTTCAGGGTTTCATTATGATGTCCGGTCACTCCGATATCGAGACTGCGGTCAAGGCGGTCAAGATGGGCGCCTACGATTTTCTGGAAAAGCCGCTTTCGCTAGATCGGGTGCTGATATCGATCCAGAACGCCCTCGAGCTGCGCCGTCTGGCAAAAGAGAATCTTTCTTTCAAACGCGAAAATGCACGGAAATATGAATTCGTGGGCGAATCGGATGAAATCGAAGAGCTTAAGATACTCATCGACCGCATCGCCCGAACCGACAGCCGGGTACTGATCCGCGGCGAAAACGGAACAGGCAAGGAGATAGTGGCTCGAAATGTTTTCTTCCGCAGCAACCGCGCGGATAAGCCGTTTGTGCCGGTAAACTGCGCGGCCCTTCCGGATGAGTTGATCGAATCCGAACTCTTCGGCTTCCAAAAGGGCGCTTTCACGGGAGCGACGTTTGCCCGGGGCGGCCGTTTCGAGGAGGCTGACGGCGGCACGATCTTCCTCGATGAGATCGGCGACATGTCCGACAAGACTCAGGCCAAGCTTCTGCGTGTCCTGGAGGAGGGCGAGGTGGAACGTCTGGGCGGCGGCAAACCCAGAAAGATCGATGTTCGCGTGATCGCCGCCACCAACCGTAACCTGGAAAGAAAAATCGAGGAGGGCAAGTTCCGGGAAGACCTGTATTTCCGTCTGAATGTTGTGCCGATCTATGTCCCGCCCCTGAGGCAGCATAAGGATGATATACCTATCCTGGCCGAATACTTCATCAATCGGCTCTGCGAGGAATACGGCCATCGACGTGTCAAAATCTCAAAACCGGCTTTAAATTCTCTCATAAAGTACAATTACCCGGGTAATGTCCGCGAACTGAAGAATATTATCGAACGGCTTCTGGTAACCGGCAACTTTTCCAATATCGGCAAGGAGGATGTGGACTTTGTGCTCTCCACTTCCTCCCTCAAAGGCCGACAGGTCGATTTGAAGACCGCCGTTGATGAATTCGAACGCAGTTTTATACTTACACGCATAAAGGAGACCAACGGCAACATGGCCGAGGCTGCACGGCGTCTGGGCCTGGAAAGAAGCCATCTGTACAAGAAATTGAAAGGGCTGGGGCTGGAAATCAAAGAGTCGTGAATTATTTAATCGATATTTCCGGCTGCTTCAATGAATCCGGCAACACATTTTTGTAGATATATTCGCCGATAATATTCCCGACAACCTCGGTGCCTGGAGGGGTGAAATGGATGCCGTCATTCATGAAGATATCATCAAGATCGTCCCTGCTGTTGATTCTTTTTTCCAAATCAAGCAGATAGCTATTATCGTCTGCGGCAACCTCACGAACGACTTCGTTGTATTCACTGTGCAATTCTATTACCGCTTCTTTGCTTTTTGCATATTGATTTTCTATCAGATAATCCGGCACTCCCAATTTGTAGTGCGATGTTGGTGCGGTNNTGGTGCAGTGATAAACACTACAGGCACATTTTGGTTTTCAAACCTGCCTTCGATTTCTTCCAGATTTTCTTCGTACTCATTTATTGGCACGCGTACCTCGTCGATGATCTCCGACTTCTCCCCTCCCGCAATTGGACGGGTCAGTTTGAAGAAAAACTGCAGGAGCCGGGAGTTGTGATAAATGTGCCATATTAAACCGGGATCACCGGGAGATTCTGTTTCAGAATCAATCGAACCATAGGCCTGCCAGTGATCGTTCCATCCAAAGAAGACCACCGCCAGGTCAGGCTGAAATCTTTTTGCATAAAGCCTGGCCACAATCTTCCCCTGGTAGGAGCTGTATCCGGCAACAGCCAGAGTAATACATTCGACATACACATGCCCGTTTCCAAGAAACATGTTCAGGAGACGCTCGACAAATTTTGGGAAGCCAAGCTGGGTAACTGAATCCCCTAGAAATAGTATTCGATAGACATTGGGCGACTTGGGAATCTCGATTTCCTGCCCGGGAAAACCGTAGGAGTTAACATTTTCATTTGACGGCGGGAGTTTCCAGTACAGGTTCTCATCCGGCACAAAAATCGAACGTGCTTCCGGACGAAGAACGGCGAACTGCTCCTCGGCCAGGTTGGCTATGCCGGACTCATAGCTGAATCCGGCAACTCGCAATGAAAGTTCCGGCACCAAAATGAATAAGTTTAGAACCGCAATAGTCAGAAGCCATGAATAAGATTTGCCTCGCCTCTCGAGTGCAGCAGCAGCTTTTATACCGAGAAAAAGCACAGCAGCAAGCACCGCAATCATAATCAGCCACTTCGCCGAACTGAATAACAAAACAATAGATAGCAGTATCGATACAATCAGCGAGACGCTGTATATTGCTTTTGTAATGCGCAGATTATTTGTTTTATCGGAATTCATTTATCTGTCCAATTTAGCAGGACAATATAAAGCCCATTTTGTTCAATAAAAATAAAAATCTTTCTGTTAATCTGTCTTCAATCGTGGCGGGTGTACCTCCCGGTGCAGCCCTGAACGCGGCGCATGAGGACATACGCCGCGCACAAATGGCTTGGTTTAAAGCTGTAGGTCAAAACCAGGTACCCCACATGTAAGGAGTTGTT
>JAABVY010000274.1:4890-7400 GCA_011777135.1 Candidatus Zixiibacteriota bacterium
AAGCCCGTAAATGTGGGTTAATACGACCATTCTGCCCTACATCCCACGTTAAATGCAGAATACACTTAACCTCCAAAAACCGCATATCCGCATTATCATTTATCTTGCACACCTATCAAATATTATATAAGATTCCTGCGTTATTTGATCTCAGCAGGGAATTCATCTATGAAAATAATTTACTTCATCACAGGCGCATTAATATCTCTGTTTTTTATTCAATTTGCGGTTACTTCTGTCAAGGAAAGGAAATCCAGGGCGGCAATTATAAGCCTGATCCTGGCAATCCTGGTTGCCATAGTCTGGCTTTTATTCTACATCCTGGCTCCCTCAAACAGTTCCATTTTAATAATTCCCATCGCTGTTGTGGTAATTCTGCTGGCATTATTCCTTCTGCCATTCGGAGAACCGCAGGCAATAAAAGCAAATCCAACAAATGAACGTGTCGATGAGCGTGATATTATGTTCGCGCGTGAGGAGTATGAGCCGGGCAGCGAAAAATATAAAGCCTATTATGCCATGCGCCCTGAGAACAAAAGTATCGACGATAAGATTCGCAAGCTTCCGAAAATTCTTGAGCCGGGTGGACGTTATTATGATCCAAACCTCGCGGGATATATCAAAAGGCTCTTTGATTTTAATGAGTCGATGATTGCAATGGTTGACGGCGAGGTTAATCCTGGTAAAGAGAATGTCGATCCACGGGTGATTACTAATCGGATCAAAGAGAAAACTCTGGAGCTTGGCGCTGATGAGGTCGGAGTTGCTGATCTGAATCCGGCCTGGATCTATTCGCACGTCGGCCGTGGTCCGGAAAAATGGGGTGCGCCGATCGAGAATAATCATAAATACGCCATTGTATTCACTCTTGAGATGGACTATGCCCATGTCGAGAGAGGGCCGTATCTGCCAATCACCGAAGAGACTGCCAAGCAGTATATGCGCGGCGCGATTATCTCGATCAAGCTGGCCGATTATATCCGTTCTTTCGGATATCCGGCGCGCGCCCATATCGCTGGAAGCAATTACCAGATCATGCTGCCGCCCGTAGCTCATGACGCCGGCCTGGGGGAGCTTGGACGGCACGGCTATTTGATCTCGCCCAGATACGGTTNNCGGTCACCACCGACCTGCCACTGATAACTGATAAACCAATCGCCTTTGGAGTTCAGGACTTCTGCGAAATGTGCAAGAAGTGTGCGGTCAACTGCCCTTCAAACGCGATACCATACGGAGATCAAACTACAGTCCGCGGAATCGAAAAATGGCAGCTTAATAGGGAAGCATGCCTGATGGCCTGGCGTGTGATGGTGAGTGATTGCGGCCTTTGCATGAAAACCTGCCCTTTCAGCCATCCGCCCGCATTCGTCCACGACATGGTTCGCCTCGGAATCAAAAACTCCCCCTTCGCCCGCAAAATCTCAGCCTGGGGGGATGATTTGTTTTATGGTAAGAAGGCGAGATATTGACAATTGGGCAGAAGCGAAGTGATTCTGCTGATCTAGACCTTGCCTGAAAAATAATAATTATAATCGGTAAGAATTTTGCTCGCACTTATTGAAAATCAAAATTAATTCATAAAACATTAAATTGCACTATAGATCACGATTGTAAATTTTGGGGCTATCTGAAATTAAAATTCTATGCATTAGAAAAAAATCCGCAATCTCCTTATATTCAGGATATTTATTTACGGTTTCAATGTACGATCTGGTTTTGCCAAAATAATTAAGAATCTGTTTGATTTTTTTTAAGCCATGATTTATAAGGATGGGTTTTGGAACAGCCCGATTATATATTATTGTACCATTCCCATTTTGCTCAATCTTTACATTTGGAGCTATCTTTATGCGATCTAAAGAAGGCTTTTTCCATCTTCCTACAAACAGATTTAGGCTATATAGAATTGCGTCTGCAAAATGAGTCTCATTTATGCTGTCAAAACACACCTTATTTGTGCAGCGTTCAGCTTTTTTATAGCCGCATCTGCATGTTTTCTCCATATTATAGACCACTATTGAATTGCTACCAGCTGGCTTCCAATATGCGGGTGAAGTAGGACCGAATATCGTCACGGTCGGAACTCCTACAGCTGAAGCCAGATGAGCTATTCCTGAGTCATTGCCTATATTAATATCAGTTTTGGAAAGAACACCGGCGACCAAATCCAGCGGCTTATTCACCAGCCAGTGGGTATACTCTTTGGGCAATCTTCTAAACAGAGCCCGCGCAGTAGAATCCTTTCTAGATCTAGAAACAACCACAATATGAGCATCAAATTCGGCAATCATCCATTTGCATAATCTAATGTACCTGTCCACCGACCAGCGCTTATACCGAAAACCGCTACCAGCATTAACCGATACAATAAAGCTTTCAGAAGTTTCAAGTCCTTCATCCAATAGCCATAAATTACTTTCGCGTAAGGATGATTTTGCCAAGTATATTTTAGGCCTTTTATATCTGTATTTGATTCCATACTCTGACAATCCATCCAGCAAGCCGCGGAA
>JAABVY010000241.1 GCA_011777135.1 Candidatus Zixiibacteriota bacterium
GAAGAGCCTGTATTTTTTGTACATCAAACTGGCCAGCTTGCCCTGAACATCAACCAGCACAAAATACGCATCGTCACGTTTTATCATGGTTCCTCCTTTTTGGTTGATAACACTCGCTACAACGGCGAGCGGCCTGTGAATGTTTCCGGAGAATTTTTCGCTCCCAAAAAACAATAGACCCCGGCGCTTTACCGGGGTCTATTGGATTATGTCAACTATTCTTTCTTTTCCAGATAAGTCTTCATGAATGAGGAAATCATGTCGATCGGTATCGGAAATACAATAGTGGAATTCTTCTCTGTTGCGATTTCCGTCAATGTTCCGAGAAATCTGAGCTGCAGGGCGATCGGTGATGTTTCCATTCTTTCCGAAGCCTGCACCAGTTTTTCGGCGGCCTGGAATTCACCTTCGGCGTGGATAACCTTGGATCGACGTTCACGTTCAGCTTCGGCCTGCCGGGCGATAGCACGGGTCATATCGGTCGGCAGATCGACATTCTTGACCTCGACCTGAGAAACCTTGATTCCCCACGGTTCGGTCTGATCGTCGATTATTGTCTGCAGTTTGGCGTTGATCTCATCGCGATTGGATAAGAGGTCATCGAGTTCCACCTGACCGCAGACCGAACGCAATGTGGTCTGAGCGATCTGGGATGTGGCGAAGAGGTAGTCTTCCACCGCAACCACGGCTTTATTGGAGTCCATGACCCTGAAATAGATCACCGCATTGACCTTGACAGTGACGTTGTCACGGGTGATAATATCCTGCGGGGGAACGTCCATGGTAACAATCCGCAGGGAGACTTTCACCATTTTATCGATGATAGGTATCAGGAGTATCAGGCCGGGACCCTTGGTACCGACCAGGCGGCCCAACCTGAATATCACGCCTCGTTCATATTCCTTCAGGATGCGTATTGCATTGGCCAATATGAACAGGACAATTATACCGATTGTAATTGGAAGTGCTAAACTTGGGGGCATTAATCCTCCTTTTTATTCTGCATGTTTCTTTACTTTAATTTCCATACCATCAGAACTGATCACTTTTACACGCTCATCTTTTTCGATGGGCTCATCGGCTCTGGCACGCCATAATTCGCCCGCTACCAGCACCAGTCCGGCGGGATCCAGTTTCTGCTTGNNTTCTGCTTGACCTTACCGATTAAACCAACAAGACCTTCGGCTCCTGTGGTTACCTGACTCCTGTGGGTTTTGACCACATACCTGACTGCAAAGCCGAAGAAACCGACGAATACTATTACAACGGCGGCGATTACATACCACGATACCCGCAGGTATGGTTCAGGTGAATCTATCAGCATAACGCCTCCCAGTACTAGAGAGACTATTCCTCCGATGGTAAGGATTCCATATGATGGAACCTTGATCTCGAGTAGAAATAGTATTATTGAAAACAAGATTAATAGCAAACCCGCATAATTTATGGGCAGGGTCTGGAATGAGAAGAAGGCCAGTATAATACAGATTCCTCCTACTACGCCAGGCAATATTGCTCCGGGATTATACAGCTCCAGAACCAGCCCCAGCCCTCCCAGCGAAAAGAGTAGAAAAGCAATATTGGGATTAGTGATAATCTCAAGAAATTTTTCAGAGAATGTCTTTTTGACCTCGGTCTTCACTGCACCAGCGGTATTGAGCACATGATAGCCCATTGAGACTTCCACTTCCATGCCATCGATTTTCTCCAGCAGCTCGTTGACATTCTCGGCCACCAGATCGACCACATTGGAATCGACAGCTTCATGGCTCGAAATCGAGACTGCCTCACGGATGGCGCGTTCAATCCAGGCCTCATTTCGGCCTCGTTTATGGGCTACCGCCACCATATTGGCAACTGCGTCATTGGTAACCTTCTTATACATGGTGGAGTCCATCTCCGAACCCATGGAAACCACCGAGGCGGAACCCATGCTGGTGGCAGGGGCCATGGCGGCGATATGCCCGCTGTAGGTTATATATGCGCCGGCCGATGCTGCGCGCGCACCTTGCGGGTAAACATACACAACCACCGGTACGTTGGCATTCATGATTTCCTGGATGATCTTCCAGGTCGATTCGGTCAATCCCCCCGGAGTATTCAAGAGGATTATAAACGCTTCGGCGTTTTCCTTTTCGGATTTCTTTATGCCTTTTTCAATAAGCTGAACCGTTATCGGTCCGATTGCCCCATCTATAGTCAAGAGCTTGACCATACCCTGGCCCTCGGCCCGGGCGGTATCTTTCTGGACTGCCGTGTCGGACTTGATTATATCGGTCAAGTCGGGGATTTCGGTCTGGGCCGCAAGGCCCGCCATGAAAATCCCGATCATCCCGCACATTAGAAATATTTTCTTGAGCATTGAAACCTCTAGGTTTGATTCATACTATGGCTAACCAGTTAAAATTGAACAAATAGCCTTGATTTGTCAACTAAAACCAGCAATACCCGCATTATAAAATGGGCTAAGTATGAATATTCGTTTTTTATATTAATTACCGGTAAAAGTAATTTTTATTCTAAAAATTCTACCTTTTGAAAGTCATGTTCATTTGAGATGTTCTTTAAAGAAATCTACCATGGTACGGTACATTTCCAGACGATTTTCCAATTTGCTGGCTCCATGACCCTCATCCGGAAATATCAACGAATCTACCTCTCCGCCCTGAGCTTTAAGTTCGCTGATTATCTGGCGAGCCTCGCCGACAGGCACCCGCGGGTCGTTTTCTCCGTGAATGACCAGGAGCGGGGCCTGGATTTTGTCCACCTTATGAATTGGGCTGATCGATCTGAGAAACTCGCGGTCGGAAAGAGGTCCATATTCGGATTCGCGGAATGCCCGGCGGTATTCCGCCGTATTCTCCAGGAACGTCTCAAAATTAACGATGCCGATATAATTCATGGCCGCGGCAAACAGATCGGGATATTCGGTTATCAGGGCCATGACCATATATCCCCCGTAGGAGCCGCCCTTGACACCCAGCATATCGGAAGACGTGTAACCATTCTCTATCAGCCATCTGGCGCCTGCCGCGCCGTCAGCCACAGCGTCAAGACGATTTTTATAATTGTCCATATCCAGATATTCTTTCCCGTAACCCTCAGATCCGCGCACATTAGGAGCCATTATACCGAAACCGTGCGCCAGAAGATAATTTAGATTCCGGCTGAATTTGGGCCTGAACTGACCCTCTGGGCCGCCATGAAATTCCATTATGAAAGGGATAGGTCCTCCGGAATAATCTTTCGGCAGGTATAGAAATGCCGGAATCTCAAGGCCGTCAAATGACTCATACTTGATCAGTTTGGGCTCGACAAATTCTGATATATCAATTCCCATTGTGGAGACATTGGTCACCCTCGTGCCCATTTCCCGATATGGATTCCAGACCCAGGCATTGGGGGCATGGTTGGCGTTATGAAATGAAAACAGGAAGCGCCCGTCTGCGGTGAAACCGCCAAATGAATACAGGCCGTTCATACTCGGAACAGGAAGCATATCAGCTGTTACCAGGTCCTTTAGATTGGGCCGATCGTATCCTTCTTCGTTGATTGTCCAGAAAAGATAACGGCCGTCATCTGAGAGTGCCGACGATTCGCATTCCCATTTCTGGTTCGGATTCAGAAAAGTGATTTCGTTGGTCATCACATTCATTTCTGCAATTCGTGTAACGCCGTCCGGAGTATTGTTGGTGGTTAGATAGGCAGTTTTGAAGTCCGGAGTGAGCTTCATGAATGGATACAAGTATTCGCCTTCATGGGGAGTCAATAATTCCTGTGTGCCGCTCTGCAAATCCAGCAGATAGTAATTGTTGTCACGGCTGCTTACTGCCGATTTGTAGAGAAGCTTTTTGCCGTCCTCGCTGACCTGAACGGGCACACTCCAGCCCTCTCTTTCCTTGACCAGAAGAGGTTTCCCGTCGGGAAGCTCGAGCTTATAGATGAAGAAAGCCTTCAAATTTCCCATATTGGAGGAGAAGTAAATGAAATCGTCATCTTTGGACCAGACCACTCCGCCGAAGCGGGCATCAGGCCTGTCAATAAGCTGTTTAATCCTCCCGGTTTCGGTATCGAGAAGGTACAGCTGGGCATCCTCGTCACCGCCTTCCGCAGCGCCCACTATGGCATAGTAGGAGTCGTTCGAAAGGCTGTACCAGTTTATGCCGTCTTCAAATGACGTCAGCTGATAGGGCCATCCGCCTTCAGTAATCCTGAAGACCTGTCGGGCATTTGTGTATGATGGCGACAGGAAAACTCGGCGGCCGTCCTTTGAGATCGCTATATTGGTAACATAGCCGATCTGCATAAATCTCTCGATATCGGGAATATATTCTCCCTCGAAAAAATCGTTGAGACGCTTTTCAGTGGCAGCCATGCCGTTTTGTTCTTTTTCCCTGTTCAACGCACCCGATGATCAGTATTGATACCATTATGTATATGAGCACTATAGATGCGATTGACCTGATCTTAAACATTTATCCTCCTTGGATTTTCACGCAGCATGTGCAAGAGCCGCTTAATCATATATTATGCTGATACGAGGCTTTTGTTGCATATAAGCGTGCAGACCAATCTCCGGGCCTGATTTATTGCTATTACGGTCCTCAAAATTCTCATAAGCAAAGCAGGAAAATAACAATATTTTTAAGCTGAATCAAATCAAATTTCCGCTTGACAAGATGCCTGCATGGATATACTAAGAAGGTTGATTTTAACGTACTCCAGGATGGCTGGTCATGCAGTTTTCCGTTGCATTTTGGGGAATGTTGTATATATTAGGAAATTGTTTTTTTGGGCGGATATGGGAGGTAAAGGAATAAGGTATGCCGGACCAGATAAAATTACTGACAGGAACAGCAAATCTGCCTCTGGCAGAGCGGGTTGCAAACTATATCGGTATTCCGCTGACCCAGCGGGAGATCAAGCATTTTTCCGACGGTGAGATTTTCGTTAAGATCGATGAAAATGTCAGGGGAACCGATGTTTTCATCATCCAGCCCACCAATCCGCCGGCAGAGAATATTATGGAGCTTCTGATTATGGTGGAAGCCTGCCGCAGGGCCTCTGCTTCAAGGATCACGGCCGTCATACCGTATTATGGCTATGCCCGGCAGGACCGCAAAAGCCAGCCCCGTGTGGCCATAACTGCCAAACTGCTGGCGAATCTGATAACCGCGGCCGGTGCGGATCGCGTCGTAACCATGGATTTACATGTCTCCCAGATTCAGGGCTTTTTCGATATACCCTCTGACCATCTTTATGCCTCCAACCTGTTCTATAATCATTTCAGGATGCGGGGAATGACTGATGTAGTGGTGGTGACGCCGGATGTCGGTTCAATCAAGATCGCCAGAGCTTTCGCCAACAGCCTGCAGTGTGGTCTGGCGATCATAGATAAGCGGAGACCGGAACCCAACAAGTCGGAAGTCCTGAATATCATCGGAGATGTAAAAGATAAGACCATTATCATCCGTGATGATATGGTGGATACGGCCGGGACGCTATGTGATGCGGCTCGTGCGGTGCTGGAAAATGGCGGGGCTCGTGATGTCTACGCCTGCGCCACTCATGGCGTCTTTTCCGGCGAATCTTTGCAGCGTATAATTAATTCCCCGATCAAGGAACTTATCGTTACAGATACAATTGATTCAACCGGGAAGAACCTTCCGGATAAAATCAAGGTTTTAACAACGGCCGAGATATTCGGTGAGGCGATCAGGAGAATTTCAAACAAGGAATCGATTTCTATACTTTTTGACAGATAATAATTTAAGGAGTTAATGTGAAAGAGAATTTATTAAGCGCGGAAGTGCGTCAGGATACAGGAAAAGGAGCTGCCCGGAAGCTGCGCGCCAAAGGTATTATTCCCGCAGTAATGTATGGTGAGGACACTGATCCGGTGCCGCTGTCGATTTCTGATTATGATTTCAGTAAACTGATATCTAAGGCTGCCCGAAGCTCCATGATTATCGATCTGACTGTGGGAGATTCTGAGCCGCAGAAGGTGATCATCAGGGAGGTTCAAACAGATCCGGTATCATCCAAAATCAACTGTGTCGATTTCAAGAAAATCTCTATGGATAAGGAGATCACGCTCTTGCTTCCAATTACATTGGTGGGAACTCCTGTGGGAGTCAAAGATCAGGGCGGAATTCTTCAGACCATTCGGCGTGAAATCGAAATCTCCTGCCTGCCGGGGAATATTCCCGAGAAGGTCGAACTCAATGTTTCTGAACTAAGCATCGGCGACAGCCTGCATTATGAGGATATCAAGCTGGAAGGTGTCGAAGTTATTTCAGACCCCGAACTCACTGTAGCGACCGTTGTCGCTCCCACGGTTATGAAGGAGAAGGTAGAAGCGGTTGAAGGCGAAGAGCTCGAAGAGGGTGAAGAGGTAGAAGCGGCCGAAGGTGAGGAAGAAGGAGCCGAACCTGAAGTCATCGGAGAAAAAGGCAAGGAAGAAGAAAAAGAGAAAGAATAAATCAGACATAATAATCAATCTGAATATTCAAGGCCGGGCAATAAGCCCGGCCATTTTTTATTTTTCCATTAAAAAAAGCCCTCCGAGGGTGGAGGGCTCCTGCGAAGCAGATTGGTGAGGTTTTAATTGCAGTATTGCTTCCATATTCCATGGAAGAATCCTCTGGCTTGTTTTGGGACCTTATCAGTAGCGCCAGAGGTAGGCATACTGCCTCTATGGTGTGATACCCAATTTCCGTTCAAAGTTCCAAGATTTCTTAGACTTGCGCTAAAATAATTCCCGTCGAACCATCCTGCGCTTTCAATTTCATCCACGCTTGCGTCGAATCCCCAGTTGCCCCTCAGGAATCCCTGGAAACGGCCGAGATGGTTGATCCATTTACCGAAGAACAGCTTCTCACCTTCAGAATTTACTCCCCAATGGCCTTTGACATGGCCAAGGAACAAGCCGTCAAGAGAGAGGAAACGCCCATAGAACTGCCCATAGATTCGCTGGTAACCGCTCCGTATCCAGCGGCCCTCAAGATAGCCTTCAGGACAATCCAGGCGCCACAACTTCTCCGCCTCAATGAAGACCTTGTTTCCGAGGTTGTCGACATCCACCGTCTCAGACAGGGAGTCCAATTCTGAAAGTGCAAAGGTTCGGCTGAAAGGACCGGTTTCGAAGACGACCTGGGTCGTGGCCGGATCGGTCACTGAGTTTCGGAAATACAGGAAGACCTGGATGCCGTCATAATGAACGCTTGTGAATGAAACCCATTCCAAAAATCGGCAACTTATCCGTGGTCTCACTAAGTAGTCCTGGAGAGGTTCAAAAAGAACTTTATTGATTACTCTGATACAACCGGTGTCAACGGTCAGCGATCCAGACCAATCAGTGAGGGATGTTATGGTAGGATCATACTCTAACATCCCCCACAAGATTCTCATCGAGTAAACCGAGACATCCGGTTCGCCTTGTATTGAATCAAGGTCATTGAAACGATTCAGTTCAGAGGAAACAACTTCTGGTTCCGGGAAGTTTCTACTGATTTCCTCATCTCCAAAAGCAGGCGCCTCGTCAGTTGGACTATACCCGCCAAAGAAATCGTCCATATTAAGGAAGCTGCTTTCGGCATCATTGGATGCTGAATTGTCTGAACAACCAGTCAGTATAAAAAGCCCAGCGAGAGTCAACGCCAGGGTTATTATAATCGCTTTCTTCACTTTTAGAACTCCTTAACTATAAATGTCACTTCATACGCCAGCGTACATTCTCTTATCATCCATCCGTTTTTTAATGCAGATGCTGTGCCAAATTTGAATAGTCCTTATATCTTTATGTCTTATAATGAATTTGCTGTCTGGCGCAATCCTCGCGGCGTGGAATTGGCCATGAAATGAACAATGCTGAACGTAAATTTATGTGCAGATTGTACCGATTTGTACAAAAAAAGTTGTTTTTAAGCAGTTTCAAGTGTACAATTATTGAGTAAAATGCGATTTCGAAACAAATATATCATCCCGATACTGTTTTTTGCGGTATTGCTGATACTTTTCTTCAATCTGGGACAGTGGTATATCTTCTCGCAGGTCAGGGATTTTGCCGAATCTGTATTTCGAGAAAACCTGCTGGTCCAAACTGAACTGGCGGCATCATCATTCAGCGGTGACGTCATCCTCAGCCTGCAGGGCGATGATTTCTATGCTCCCGATTTGATCGATGTCAAGGATAGGCTCGACAGGCTGAAATCACATTATGATTTCTTCAATGTCCGTCTGCTCGATCTCAATGCTGACAGGTTTCTTGGCTTTGCCGACTATGATACCACCAGATTTATCTTCGACTATGATCTGGGACCATTCATCTCGGCCTCGGCCGGGATTCCCACGGCCTCGGATCTTATTACCGAAGGTGATATGTACCTGATCTCGGCCTATGCGCCCATAACCACCAGCCTGGATTCGGTTGTTGCGGTGCTGGGGATTGATGCTGATTACACTTTTTTCAGATCGCTGGCAGAATTCAAGAATAACCTGGTTTATATCAATGTGGTCAGCTTCATTTTCATACTTGTTTTCGGGGCCGCATTTGTCCTGATAAACCGCCGCCTGATTTCCACACAGGAGGCGCTCTACCGGGCCTCGGCCCTGACCTCGATGGGCCAGATGGCCGCCACCATGGCCCATGAAATCAAGAATCCGCTGGGGATTATCAAGGCTACAGCCGGCAGGATTAAATCCCGTTATGGCAAGGACTCCGATGATCGCATATTTGACTTCATTTCCGAAGAGGTTGACCGCCTGAATACTATCCTGGCCGGCTATCTCGATTTCGCCCGGCCGGTGGATCAATCCAGAAAACTCCGGAAAACAGATTTGAAGGAGCTTGTTGAGAGTATCCTGCGGCAGGTGCGTACCGATTTCGCAAGAGATAATATTGAGATTATTTTTGAACCTGAGGACCGTGAATATCCGGTTCTGGATGATGGCATCGGGTTCAAGCAGGCATTCCTGAACCTCATTATCAACGCCAAAGATGCTTATGATGATGGCGGTACGATCAGGATCGACCTTG
>JAABVY010000107.1 GCA_011777135.1 Candidatus Zixiibacteriota bacterium
AGCAGTCCAACAACAACTGTTGAAAAAACACCCTGCATATTATTTAACTCCTTTCAGGATTGCATATTGAAGCCAATACCAGCTTGAATATAGTTTTTTAAAGTCAATTTTCAAGAGATTTGTGAGGGCTTCACAAACGTCATCAATCTGCTTGACAGCAAACCTTTAAACAATATTTTAGGCGATCAGAAAATGAAACAGCGAAAAAGGAGAAAGGATATGACCAAAGATTTTCTGCAGATAACCGACTTTACGCGCGATGAGGCTATTGAGCTTTTGAAATTCTGCAAAAGGATGAAGGATGGCGAGGTTGCTCCAAAACCTCTGGAGGGCAAAACCGCCGCGTGTATCTTCCACAAACCGTCCCTGCGCACCAGGATTTCTTTCGAGGTCGGCATAAATCAGCTGGGTGGAAATTCACTGTACATCACGGATAAGGAGATCGAGCTGGGAGTGCGTGAATCGATCTATGATGTGGCCAATGTGATGTCCCGTTATGTCGGCCTGATCATGATCCGCACTTTTGATCATAAAAATGTCGAGGAACTGGCTGAACATGCTTCTGTGCCGGTTGTAAACGGCCTGACCGATCTTACTCATCCCTGCCAGGTCATGGGCGATATTTTCACCTATTATGAAAAGACAGGCAAATTTGAGGACCTGACTATAGCATTTCTCGGCGACGGCAATAATGTATTCAATTCCTTTTTGAACCTGTCCTGCCTTTTCAAGATGAACCTAAGGCTTGGGACCTCACCTAAAACGCTGCCCAACCAGGAGCTTATGGAGAAGGCGAAGAAGGCTGGAAGGTCGAAGATCGAAATCCATCACAATCCTAAAGATGCAGTTAGCGATGCCGATATCATCTATACGGATGTGTGGGCGAGCATGGGCCAGAAACACCTGGCGGAGGAGAAGGCTAAGCTCTTGTCGGAGTTCCAGGTTAACAATGATTTGCTGAATATTGCCAAACCGGGGGTGATGGTAATGCATTGTCTTCCCGCCAACCGGGGACAGGAGATAACCGATGAGGTTATGGACGGTCCTCATTCGGTTGTTTTTGATGAGGCCGAAAATCGGCTGCATATTCAGAAAGCCATTATGGCAACTCTGCTCGAAAATAATACCTGATATAAAACTATTGCAGGGGAGAGGGTTATGTATAACAAGAAGTTTTTGGGCGTTTTAACTGTTCTTTTCGGGATCGGCTTTGTGCTACTGTTTACCATGTTCTGGGCCTGTTCATCGGATATTGTCAGCCCGATAATGGTAGAGGGAGATCTGGACGATCCCATTTTCACCGCAGTCAGAGGCGATGTGGATGATATGGTTGATTCGATCATTCATAATATTCACAATCCGCTCACCAATCCATGGGGATTCCCGCTCGATTCATCGGATCTCCAGGACCCAGATACTGATATCTGGTGGGGACCAATGAATCCTAATGATAGCTCTGATTATGACTACTCAGACGGCTGGCATACGATGTATGTTATTCATCTGACTGCCTCAGGCAGCGAGATCTTTTACGATAGCATGTCGTTTCTTATTGACGGCCGTCCCCTACAGAATAACTTTGCCGGCATTGACGAAATCAAATACAGGGGTTCCTACTCGCTGGATAACAGCACTGCTAATGAGGATATCACTTTGGATTTCTTAACTCGCGCTGATATAAGCGATGTCGACACTTATGTCGCCTCAGCCAGTGGGACAGGCGAGATAATCATAACTCGTTCATACGGCCAGTACGGTTCCGATGTTACAGAGGAGTTCGATTTTGATATAACATTCGGCGAAGTCGAACTGACCCGCAACTTTCTCTTTGACTGGGATTACTATAGCCGGGTTGACGGCCTGATTGAGTCTAATCTGACCTATACTGTTGAGACCACTAACGGCGATGATACCAACATCATACAGCAGGACTGGATTATCGAGATAACTTTAAATGGCACAATTGCCGAAGTGAAGGCCACGTATAACAATATACAATGGACATTCGATCACAGCCTTTAAAATATAGCCCAGAAATAGAATCTAAAGCCTCCGACTAAAGCGGGGGTTTTTTTATTGCCGCAGATTGTTGAAAAAAATGTTGCGGATCGAGTCCCGCTCTTATACCTTCGGAAATTCGGAGGAATAATGAAAGAAGTGGCCAAATTCAGTGAATGCTTTGTCTGCGGTGAGGAGAACTCATGCGGACTGAAAGCCAGATTCTTCATGCAGGATGACGGTTCCGTGATAACTCAATACAAAGTGGAAGAGAGATTCGTCGGCTATGCCCAGATATTGCATGGTGGAATTCTGGCTTCGCTGCTGGACGAAGTTATGATCAAGGCTGTTTTGAAAGATGGAACCCTGGCTGTGACTGCCTCTATGGAAGTCAAATTTAAGCGGCCTGTGTATGTGGATCAGGTAATTAAGCTGACCGGGAGGGTGCTAGAAAATAAAGGCCGTGTCTATAAAACCGAAGGTGAAGCCAGGGTGGATGGCGAAATTGTAGGCACTGCATCAGGAACCTATATTCAGGCGAAGGGTGAACTGGCCGATACTCTGGCGCGCTCGCTGGAGTAGTGCCAATTTACAGAAATATGCATATTTATTCATAATTATTGAATCAATAATATACTTCCCACCGATTGCTCTTCTGGTCGTGCAAATCTTACAATCGCAATTGTATCAATCTGTTAACTCCCATGAGCCGATGGCTGGCAAGCCCCTATTTCATGCGCATTTCCAGCGGCACAGATTTTGCAAAATCAACCCTCAGAGGTGGTTATGAAAATGTACTTCTATGGGAAATGCTTCGACGCCTTAAATGACCGCCCCGGAAAGGGAATTATCAGCATTATGCTTCCCGATCTGGGAGTTATTTATCGCACACAATTTGAGGGCAATCAAAAAGAGTGTGAATATACCGCCGCAATAATGGCGGTCAAATTCGTTGAGAAAAATAAAGACTTTCTTTCCAAACAAAAAATCCAGTTGCTTTCCGACGCCTCCCGGTTGATAGAGGAGGTAAATCACGACGCTCCAGTATCCCCGCGGGATAAAGTCTATCGCGATACCGTGCTGATGTACCTCAGGAAATTCGAGATGACGCTCTCCTGGGTGCCACGTTCGGAGAACCGTGCCGCCGGGCTCGTGCCCGACCTTCCCGCACTAAAACTCAAACTCGATCTTGATTTTGATTTTGGTCAGAAGGGTAAAGACTCCGCGCTGGGAAGCAAAAGCGGAGAAGGCGATTTATTCAGGACTGATTAAGACGAATCTCCTTTCCTTTCTCGCTTTTTTTGCTAACTCCCGACGACTCCCCAAAACATATGGAACATGTCCCGCCAATGCATGTTAAATCCTTGAACAGGCTATCGGAAATTTTTGGGAATCGAGAATGATAATAAAAAAGCTCGCACTTCTGGTTTTGACAGCATTAATCATTCCCGCAGGGATACTCAATGCCCGTCAATTTGAAGTTGAAAAGGTAAAAACATGGCCGTCACGTGCGAATATGATGGGTTCTCCGGACGCCTATATGTACATCACCCAGTATAAAAAAGTCGAAATCTTTTCATCGCCATCGAACCGTATCCTGAACAAAAGAATCAAAGGGAATGAGAAGGTCTTTACCTCTCCGGAAGGAAATTACTGGGCGGCGTCCGAATTTGTCGACCGCTCAGCCAACCAATATAGAGTTATAGGCCTTTCCCTGTATGCAGCGGACGGCAAAAATCTTTATTCCATCGAGGATCCCCCCGATCTGAAATTCATCCTCAATGATAGATCCCCTCATATGGTCGGTATCGAAGGGACAGAGGGATTGCCGGAAACCAATTTGAATTTCTATGACGAGTCAGGAAGGATTGTTGGTACTCATAAGCTGACCCACTACCTTGACGGCAGATTCTGCGGGGACGGCAGCCTGTTTTTTGCCTACAGCGCTGATTCCGGCCTGTACGTTTTCAGCCCCGACGGCGATCTTCACTACAGGCTAAGCAGCGGACGAAATTACGCTGTTAATCGAAATGGCAAGCTGGTCCTGGCTTCCAACGGAGGTAACCTCAATCTTTATTTCCAGACTACCACAACCAGCTCGACAAGTCTGAACACCTCAAAAATACGTAATATAATTATCTCGGATGATAATAGCCGGGCTATAGTGATGTCCGACGATAATGCCATATGCTTGAGCATACCCGATCTGGAGCCGGTCTGGCAATATAATCCGGTCAGCTCATACCATCATCTCAGCTCATGCGACTACGACACTGAAACAGGCAGGACGGCAATCGGAATAGCAATTGACAGCGGTCCCGACTATCCCTTTTCGGAAAGATATAATACTGGAAAAGTTTTGATTCTCGATCCGGAGGGAGAGATAATGGGTTCTGCTGATGTTTCCTATTCAAGCTGGAGCAAGGGTTTTCCCGAAGTTGAGTTCTCCGAAAACGGCAGAACTCTCTGGGTGATTTCCCACCACGACCTTTTTAAGATTAAAGTGGAATAATAATATGACCTTTTTATGCAAACTATTGCATTTCAAGAGACTCTAATAGACCACCTTTCCTTTTCAATGCCTTCTTCAATTCATGCTTGTAACATGCTGCTAACCATCGGGATATAGGCTTGACCATCTACAAGCATTCAATTCTCCTAAACAGAGGCGGCATAGGCTTTGCTTCATTTTTGAACAAGGAATTTAACGTGCTGCCATTTCATTTGAACATATTGCCGCTGGAGAAGTTGATACCGGTCGAGAAGACGATATCATCAAAGATTCCAGAAATAAGAAGGGAATTGGATCGCACCGGATATCAGGCCAATCCTCTACTTGCCATAAAAGAGGATGCTGACCGATACCTGCTCTTGAACGGCAGTAATTGTTTTGAAGCCATGCGGACATTGGGGATCAGGAATGTCATTGTGCAGGAGATCCCCGAGGAATCCGACCAGTGCCGTTTCCTTTCCTGGTATCACCTGGTGGGAAATTTCAGCGTTGAATATTTAAAGGGGCTATCCGAAGTACTCAATTGCAGTCTTGAAGAAGTTGACTATGATACTATCTGGGATCATGATGATCATCCCGTTTCCTTGACATGCACTTTTCTTGATGGCAGGTCTTTCAGGCTGATTCCCAAATCTGAAAATCTGATCGACCGGGTTTCCTGCCTTAACAGCTTTATAGAAGCATATCAATCCTTCAGCACGCACATGAAGATCTACCCCGATAGGATTTTTATAGAATCTTCGGAGATATTCAATCTCGGCTCGGCTCTCATTCTGCTTCCATGTTTCGGATACAGCCAAATTTCGGAGCTGGCGCGGGCGGAGGTTCTATTTCCTCCTGATTGCCTTAATATCTATGCCGAAAATCGCGTAGTCGGGCTTGATTTTCCCCTGCAGGTGCTCAATTCCAAGGTTGATATTGAAGAGAAGAAAGAGTTTCTAAGAGAACTTCTCAGGTTTCGGATGCAGTCTGACAGATCCACTGTCTATGGTGGAAGGGTCTATTTCATGGGCAAATCCCGGCATCAAAAAGTCAGGCGGCCCGAACCAAAAGAGATTAAATCTTCCGATACAGAATTATACCTGGAATGACTGGAAGTAATTTATTTGGATGACAGCGCCGCTATTAGTATAAATTAACCGAAGTGCCCAAAAATCCAACAGCCCTGAAACTTAAGCCTCAGCCTGCTTTTCCACATCCTGAAGCTGTTTATGCAGTTTCGAGACTTTTCTTGATACAGCATTCTTCTTGAGAACATTACGCTTTGCAGCACGGTCCATTATCTGCTGTGCCCTTCTCAGTTTCTTTTCTTTTTCTTCCCTGGACTCGGCCTGTTCGAATTCTTTTAAAGCAGTTTTTATTTTCGACTTATAAGTTCGATTTCTAAGATTTCTTTTGGCCGAAGTCCTGATCGCTTTCTTCGTTGCCTTATGATGCGCCAAAAAACACCTCTTTCTTAAAATTTTAATCGCATTAATATAGACTTAAGATTATGTTTGTCAAATGGAAAATGGTTCCAGTTCACACAAAAGCATAAGGTCTGCAGGCAGGGTATCGGCCGGAACATTGACCTCCCGCATACTCGGTCTGGTCAGGGAACAGGTTTTTGCGTACCTGTTTGGCGCGGGAATGGCCGCCGATGCTTTCGTGGCGGCCTTCAGGATTCCCAACCTGCTCAGGGATATGTTTGCCGAGGGCGCCCTGTCAGCGGCATTAATTCCTACACTAACCGAAAAACTGACCAAAGAGGGCAAATCCGAGGCCTACCGGGTGGCCCAGATTTTCCTGAGCTTCCTGCTATCGATTGTCACCCTTATAGTTGTAGCGGGTATCATTTTCGCGCCGGATGTGGTTGAGCTGATTGCCGGCGGGTTTGGCGATGTGCCCGGGAAGCTGTCCCTTACAACCGATTTGGCGCGGATAATGATGCCCTTTTTGCTCCTGGTGTCGATTGCAGCCCTGGTAATGGGGATTCTAAACTCGCTGGGCATTTTCGGGGTGCCGGCATTTGCGCCCATGATGCTCAATCTGGGGATGATATTCGCAGGCTTCTTTATCTGTCCCTTTTTCGATCCCCCTATTATAGGCATGGCGATCGGTGTGATCCTGGGCGGGCTGGGGCAGCTTATATTCCAGGTACCGGCCGCTCTGAAGCAGGGTTTCAGGTTCAAACTCAATTTCGGATTCAGCGATCCGGCTTTCAGGAAGATCATCATCCTGATGATTCCAATGGCGATCGGGTTCTCGGCCACTCAGATCAATGTCTTCATAGTCACCCGAATAGCCGCTTCTCTTCAGCAGGGCGCGGTTGCCTATTTGAATTATGCATTTCGTTTGATGCACCTCCCGCTGGGCATATTTGCCCTGGCTATTGCCACAGTCACACTTCCGGAGATATCCCGATATGCAGCGATGGATAACCGCAGTGATATGGCCAAAGCCTATATGCGTTCATTGAAGCTTGGATTATTCCTTGTAATACCGGCTTCAGCTTTACTGATATTCGGGGGCAGAGCTATTATTGCGGTACTTTTCCAGCATGGTCAATTCGATTATTCCGACACCCTGGGGGCCTCCTCGGCTCTGGCTTTTTATTCGATCGGCTTGATGGCTTATGCCGCGGTAAGGATCACCGTTCCGGTCTTCTATGCTTTCAAGCAGACAGCCCGGCCGATCGCGGCCTCGATCTTTTCGGTCGCCATTAATATATTCTTCTGCTATATGCTCAAGGACAGCCTGGCCTATAGAGGGCTGGCACTGGCGGCCTCGATTTCAGGTTTCGTAAACATTACTATTCTTTTATTTATGCTGAAACTGAAAGCGCGGCTTCCCGAGCTTGCAATTCGGCCGCATATAAAACCGCTCGCAAAGATTTTGTTCATAAATGCAATTCTGGTCGGACTTCTGCTTTTATGGGATCGTTTTCTTACCTTCGGCCTGCAGGATGCCGGTCTCGGAATCCGCATAATTAATTTGCTAATTTTGTTAATAGGCGCTATAATAATCTACATAGCGATGGCAAGACTGACACGCATCGAACAGCTTAAAGGTTTGCAGGAGATCTTCAGAAGGATTAAATAATGAAGCTCCCGGCATTTTGGAGCGCTCTTTTATTTATTTCCGGGATCTGGATCGGCCGCGCGATGCCGGTACCCGAGATATTTCTATTTATATTTTCAATTCTATTTTTTGTTGCCGGCTTGATAATTCATCTTAAGGGCAGTATTAATTTGGCATGGATGATCGCGGCCGCGGCCCTCTTTGTGGCGGGAGTATTCCGTATCGGCCTGGAAATATCGTCCCCCTCTCCCAATGATGTCGGTATTTTTAACGATCTGGGAAAGCGGGTAACACTCAAGGGTGAGATTATACGCGAACCCGATATCAGGTCAGATAAAACCCTGCTCACACTAAGAGCGGATACAATTATTGAAGGGGATAAAAAAATGGCAGTCTCCGGAAGGGCGCTGGTCAGACTCAAGTATATGTCCTCCAATTTCAGCTACGCCGATTATATCAGCGCTCACGGCTTCCTGTCATCTCCAATGCCGGCTCGTAATCCCGGGGCGTTTGATTACAGGCAGTATCTGGCCAACAAGAAGATCGGAAGTATCCTGTATGTTTCCAAATCTCATGATATAATTGTCACTGAAAAAGAAAGCGGCAATCTATTTCTCAGCAAGATAATAATTCCTCTAAGAAAGCATATCCTGCATACCTTTGATAAGTATATTGGCTCACCCCAAAAATCTCTAATTGCCGGTTTTCTGATAGGGGAGACCCGCTTCATCCCATCTGAGATCCACACGGATTTCAGGGATTCGGGAACATTGCATCTTCTGGCAGTATCCGGTTCCAACGTTGCTCTGGTAATTGGTACAGTCGAACTCATCCTGATTTTGCTGTGGGTGCCCTCACGGCAGCGCCATATTATCTCCCTGCTGGTGATAATTCTATTCTGTTATCTTTCATACAACCAGCCTTCGGTTGTGCGCGCCTCTGTTATGATATCGCTTTATCTACTGGGACGTCTGGCTTACCGCAAAGTCAATTACATTAATATACTGTCGATGGCGGCCATCCTGATTCTCATTTTTGAGCCGCTGATGTTATGGGATGTCGGGTTCCAGCTTTCTTTTGCGGCTACATTCGGGCTGGTCTATTTTCTTCCAATAATTTACAGCAAGCTGTTTCCTTCAGGCTCTTTACGCAAAAAACTCCCGAATTTTCTTCTAATGACCTTTTTATCATCGCTGGTGGCCCAGCTGTCGGTTGCCCCGATTCTCGCTGTAAATTTCAACTCCATACCGGTCATAGGATTAATTGCCAACCTGCTTATTGTTCCGCTGGCCGGCATAACGGTTGTCCTGTCCCTTTTTCTGGTGATGCTGGGATGGTTTCACCCGCTGGGTTATTTTCTGGGAAAGGTCTCTGATCAGCTCCTGATTTTCGCCATCAAATCTGTCGACTTTTTTGCAGAACTGCCGCTGGCAAAAATAGAGATGCCCTCACCTGAGTGGTATTTGGTCGGGCTTTATTATTTAATGCTGTACCTGGCTTTCAGGCTATTGAAGGATATGGTGAGTCTGAAGTATCTGCTTTTTTCGGTTCTGGTTTTCGTGAATGTAATGATTTGGAGGGCAAATATTTACTCCTTCAGCCATAATCCCTCTATTATAGTGCTGGACCTGGGAAGTCATGTCGCCATACATGTAAAATGCTGTGATGGAAGCGATTACTTGATAAAAGCGGCTTGCTCTTCTGATTTTTCAGATTCATTTGAGGCCAGAACCATTCGCTCATATCTAATAAATGAGGGGATTAGCCGGATTAAGGAAATCACAGGGAAAATAGGTACTGCAAGCCAGACTGGCGAATCTCGAAAAGATGGCTTGTTGAAATCCGAGCGAATATCGCTGATTATGCCGGATGATGGTGATGAACTCCTGGGGGCGGCAGTCAGTCATCTCAATCGGGATGTTGTTATATTGTTGACTCAAAATAGGCTTGATTTGCTGAAATCCCTTGAATTTGAGCCGGATATCCTGATTATCCCGGAGCCCGCATATATTACTGAGAGTATTATGAAGTCGATCAGGAGTATTGATGTGAGAATTCTGATATTTTCGAGCTACCAATCACTTTACTGGCTGCCGCCGGGGTATGAGCAGATAACAAATCACATTACTGGCAAAAACATCGATTTTTACAATGTCCGCGATTGCGGGGCTGTCAGGATTATGCTGAATCCCACTGGAATCCGCATAAATTCAGTGCTCGACTGCGATTATGGGCATTGAGTTCAGCCCGCTCGGGGTGTTGGACAGAGTCTATAAAAATCAGCGCATCTTTTTGTGTTAAATCCACTTTATCCGTAAAGTTACCTCGGGTACATCCCGATAAAATTAGAGAAAGAGTAGGTCGTCTATTTGAATTAAACAGGATTAAACCTATGAGCTTTACGGGCAATCTTAAGACGGTTGCGTTTCCAGATATTTTGCAGTTGTTGTCCACAGGGAAGAAGACTGGAATCCTGGTTATTACTAAAGGAAAAGTCCAGAAGGAGATCTGTTTTAAAGAAGGCAACATAATCGGTGCATACTCCAAGAATGCCGAGGAGGATTTCCTTGGCAATCTGCTCTTGAAGCAGGGGCGTATATCCAAGATAGATCTGGAAAGGGCGCTGCATCTTCATAAAAGTACGGGCAAGAAGCTGGGTATGGTTCTTGTCGATATGGAGCTTTTCGAACATAAAGAAATCAGCTCAGCCCTTAAGATTCAGGTTGAAGAGATTATATTTAATATGTTCAGCTGGCATGAGGGCGAATTCGTTTTTCAGGAAGGCAAGCTCCCTCCCGAAAAGGAATTTTTTGTAGAGCTGGATACGATGAATATGCTGATGGAGGGCACCCGTCGAATAGATGAATGGATGCAAATCACGAAGGGGCTTCCCAAGGATGAGGAACTCCTCAGGGTGGTGCTGACCCCTGAGTCGAAAACGGGTGAGGTGACTCTTTCGCTGGATCAGTTCCAGGTGCTAACCCTGGTAAACGGTGAGCGGACGGTTCCCGATATCTGTTCGGCCTCGCCGGTGGGAGAATTTATAACCAAACGCGGTCTGCATCAACTCCTGCAGTCGGGACTGATTGAGACCGGCGGCATAAAAAAAGAAAGTAAGTCCGAGGAGTTCGGGGAAGACGACAGTTTATGGTGGCTGCTGTTGCGGCTCTATTCAAGCTGTTTTGCGGCGATCAGGAGAAACCTGGAACAGAAACTGGGCGCCGACAATAAGAAAGTGCGGGAACAACTGTCGCGCTACAGCACCGGAGTCTGGGGCTTCTTCTTCAACTCTACATCATCGGATTTCCGCACGACATTCAATAAGTTCAAGACCACGGTCCAGAAGATCCCGAAAGAGGCCCAGGTCTATCGTCTCTTGAGCGGTTTGAACCAGATCCTGACTGATCAGATGAGCCTGGTTTCGACATTACTGGGAGACAATATCAGGCGCCAGGTAGCCTCGGAGATCAAAAAAGAGATAGCCATGCCCTTGGCCGAGAAACGTGAAATCAACAAGAAATTTGGAATAGAAAGAGATTTATCCAGAGCCCTGACCGAATTTCGTCAGGTTAAGAATGCGTGAGGTGGAGATGTATATAGGCAGGTTATTAATATTTGCCCTGATAGCGCTGTTATTTTTGCCGTCCGCTCTCTTGGCAGATGCGGCCTCCGGCAGTTCCGATGTGGGCGTGCTATTCAACGGGCTGATTTTGTTGGTTGTTTTGGTCTGCTTTTTTGTAGCCTTGAAAATATTTTCGCTTCTGCGCGGGGGTGAACTTGCCTCCGGATGGCAGATGCTGGCAATCGCATTTGTGCTCTTGTGCCTGGGCCAGTTGGTCGATCTGATGGTTACTCTCGAGATCGCCGGTCTAAATCAGGCTATGGTGGCGACCGCAAGGCTGGCAGGAGCATTCCTGCTGCTTTTGGGAGTTGTACGAATCAAGAAGGTCTTAAGTTGAGGCACAGAAGCTATGCTTCCTTTCGGGAGGAGATGTAATGCTTAACCAAGCAGCCCTCGATGAGCGCATCACTAAATGCAGAGGAATCCTAGATGAGAATCCGGATTCTCAGATTTTCGCTGCATTGGCTGACGCTTATCGAAAAAATGAAGAGTTGGACAAGGCTTTCAGAGTTTGCCGGCAAGGCCTTCGAGTTCATCCCGAATATGGCGCGGGACATCTGATTATGGCCAAAATAAATTTCGATCGCAAGATGTATGATTGGGCGGAAAGTGAATTGATGGAAGCGGTCAAATATGGCGGCCGCACACGTGCGACCGACATGCTCAATGCGAGAATTAAAACCAAGCAAGGTAAACTGGATGAAGCCAAGGCCCTGGTCAACGAGCTTCTTTCTACAGATCCGCAAAATGAAGAGTTAAGCGAACTGCTGGGAAAGATCGAGAGGGGCCGTCTGGAACAAAAGAAAAAAGAGATGGAGTCGCGGAGGCTGTTCGAGTCTCGTGCTTTGGAGGAGGATAAAGATCTGCTGAACAAGCAGAAGACCCAGCGTAAACTGGATTCCACCGAAGCCCTGAACAACATAGCCAACTTCCCCGGCATGAACGCCTGTTTCTTCACAAATCATAATGGCATGATGGTCGAGGCGGACCTGCCGGAATATTTTGATCAGGACTCCTATGCTGCTCTTTCCACTGAGATATATCGTTTTGCCAACGAGAATGTAGGGTCGGTCAGGTTCGGCAGAGTGAAACAGGTTCTTATTGAGCTGGAAAGTGAAAAAATCTGGATGATCCATACCGGAAATCAGATTCTGGTATTGGTGATGTCGGAAAATGTCAACCTGGGTTCGCTGAAATTGAAGCTTTCCAACATTTTAGCCCAGATGGCCGAGATATAACCAAGGGGAAACTATGCAAGATGGAAATCAGGAATACAGGCATGCAGTCCTTATGGCGGCAATCGTAGCTGTTGTGCCATTGATTTTTTATCCGCAAAGTCTGGGGCTAAAGCTAAGCATTGCGCCTTTACTTTTCCTATTGAT